>JAYKHK010000063.1:0-5289 GCA_035284785.1 Cyanobacteriota bacterium
AGCACCAAGGCAGCTCCGTAGGCAAGTTCGGTGTTGTATTGCTTGTAGCTGTCTTCCACAAACAAGGGCAGCGTTTGGGTTTGGCCTGCGATGTTGCCGCTCACCACAGCCACAGCTCCGAATTCTCCGAGGGCTCGTGCGGTGGTGAGCACCAGGCCGTAGAGCACCGCCCAGCGCACCGAGGGCAGGGTCACCTTCCAAAACACCTGCCAACTGGTGGCTCCCAGCGTGCGTGCCGCTTCTTCCTGATCCCATCCCTCTTCTTCCAGCAGGGGAATCACCTCCCTGGCCATGAAAGGAAAGGTGACAATAATTGTTGCCAGCGCCATGCCAGGCCACGAGAAAATAATCTTCCAGCCCAAACTCCCCACGATATTTTTGAAGAGGCCATTGGTGGGGCTGTAGAGCAGCACCAACATCAATCCCACCACCACTGGCGAGATCGAAAACGGCAGATCGATCACGCTCAAGAGCAGCGCTTTGCCGGGAAACTGGCGACGGGCAATGGCTGTGGCCGCCGCCAGGCCGAAGATGGTGTTGGCAGGCACGGCGATGGCTGCCATCAGCAGGGTTAGCCGGATGGCAGAGAGGAGGTCGGGGGAGGTGAAGTGCTCCAAAAACGGTTGCCATCCCTTGGCGAAGGCCCCTGCCACCACTTGCAATGCAGGCAACAAAATCAACACCGCCACGTACAAGATGGCGATCAGGGGGATGAGAACCGATGCGCTCGGCTTGGGAAAGGCCAGGCGCAGACGTCGAAAGGAAGCCATACAAGCAGGCGGAAGGGAATTCGCTTTAGGAGGCCATGGCGGGATTGGCTTCCCAGTGGCGACCCCACACCTGGAGGCCATTGATCACCAGCAAGCTGACCAGGGAAAAGCCAAGCATCACCATGCCGATCACGGTGGCGGAAGCAAAGTCGTATTCCTCCAGTTTTTGGATGATCAAGGTGGGGGTGATCAGATCTTTGAAGGGCACGTTGGAAGAGATCATCACCACTGAGCCGTATTCGCCCACGGCTCGGCTGTAGCCCTGGGCGACACCCGAGAGAATGGCAGGCATCAGCTGGGGCAAAACCACCCTCAGCAAGGTTTGGCGGGGAGTGGCCCCCAAGCACCAGGCCGCCTCCTCCTGATCACGCTCCAGCGCCCTCAGCACCGGCTCCACGCTGCGCACCACAAAAGGGAGGGAGATGAACACCATGGCGATGGCCACCCCGATCCAGGTGAACGAGACTTTCACACCAAACATGGCCTGCAGCGGTGCGCCGAGCCAGCCATTGGTGCTGTAGAGCCCTGCCAGAGCCAGGCCCGCCACGGCGGTGGGCAGGGCAAAGGGCAGATCGATCAACGAATCCAGCAGCCGCTGGCCGGGAAACTTGCAGCGCACCAGCGCCCAAGCGATCACCACGCCAAACACGCCATTGAGCAAAGCCGCCACCAGGGAAAGGCCGAAGGTGACCCGGTAGGCGGCCAGGGCCTCAGGTTGGGTGGCCAGATGGATGAACTCCGCCGGCCCCACCGCGAAGGCTTTGAGGGTCATGGCCCCCAGGGGGAGGAACAACACCAGGATCAGATAGAGCCAGGTGATCCGCCACGACCAACTCAGCCGCAACCAGCGAGGCCAGGCCAGGCGACTGGCCGTGCGGGAGGGGGCCATGGCGGTGGGGGGATGGGCCATTGGAAGCTATCACCGGGTCAGGGCTGATGGGACGGTTTAGCGGTAGGGAAACGGCAAATCATCCGTGGCCTTGCGGAGCTCGCCTGGAACTCCTTCCCCTGTGCATCCCAGCCCCTGGTGAAAGGGGCTGATCCCGGGGAGGTGCAGACAGAGAAAAAGATCCTGCCGATCCAATGGGCTGAGCTCGCCATTGCTGCTCCAGTGCAGGCTCCAGGGGGCAAGGGGCTGGCTCATGGCAGGGGAGGGATCAACAGGTCGTCTTCGCCGATGGCCAGGAGCTGCCCATCGGCGCGGAAGCGGCTGAGGATTTTGGTCACCGTCACCCGGGTGAGCCCGCAGAGATCGGCCAAGCCCCGGTGGGTGAGATTCAGTTCGCTCAGGGAGAGCCGGCAGCCATGTCGGTTCACCTGGCCGAAGGAGCCGCCGATCCAGAGCAGAAGCTTGAGCAAGCGGGCGTCAGCCGAGCGAATGCGCTGGATCACGGCCAACTCGGCGAGCATTTGCCGCTCTCGGCGCAGATGTTGCTCGCGCTCCACGGCGGAGGGCTCGAGGTGGTCTACCACCACCGTGGTGAGGCAATGCAATTCCAGGGGGAAAAGGGGCGGATCTTCGCTGCTGATCACATCCCCCGGGCCCCACAGGCCAAGGGTGATCGACTCACCTTCCAAATCCCAGGTGAGGGAGCGCACATACCCCTCAACTACCCGCCAGCTCATGGCTTCGGGCAATACGTCGTTGGGGTGAAGGGTGAGTCGCAACGGGCGCTTTTGAAGGCTGGCTGTCATGGAGAAAGGAGCAAGAGGACTGGCGGAGGCGAATGGGGGGAGAGGCGTGACATTCGGCGACAACAAGTGGGGAGCAGGCGGGCCATGGGGCTCAGCGGGGGAGATGCCACAACTATTGCATATTCCCGATTGGCTTAGCGGTATTCCTGGGCACCAGGGTCTGGATGGCGTCAGATGAAGAACATGGGCTGGGTCTGCCGCAGCGCATCTCGCTCCCGCAGCAGATCCACCAGGGTGAGCTGGGCCAGGACGGCGGCCCTGGCCTCGTCGGCCCTCAGGTCCAGGGCGGCCACGGCTCGGAATTCCGGGGTGTCGCGCTCGGGCTCCTGGCCCGAGCGGCGATCGCCCTCCAGGCACGCCACCACGGCGCTGATGCGGATCTCCTCCGGGGGCAGGCGCAGCTGAAAGCCGCCCCTCGGCCCCCTCAGGCTTTTCAAGAAGCCTCCTTTGCGCAGGCTGGTGAGCATCTGTTCGAGGTAGCGCTCCGGGATGGCGTGACGGCAGGAGATTTCGCGGGTTTGCAGCAACTGGCCGCTGCTGCTGGCCTCTGCCAGATCCATCAGGGCAATCAGGCCGTAGTCGGTTTTGGCGCTGAACACCATGGGCTGCCTCGTTGTTCCAGCAGGCTCAGAACATAAAACGGTTTATCGATCGGGAACTGCACAACCCTGTATCTCCGGTTACAGGGTTGGCGCGCGGCGCTCTGTAGGTTTTTTGTGTTCCCTACCGGCAAACCGTGAAACCCCTTCCTCCAGTTGCCCCCCTCACGCCTCGGCGCATCTCGCTGGTGGCTGTGGCTTCTCCTTTGGCCCTTGTGGCGGCTGCCTCTTTGGCTCTGCCTCTGGCGCAGGCCCAGCAGCCCGCCAAGCCCCAAAGCCTCACCCTGGTTTCCTACGCGGTGACCAAAACGGCCTACGACCAGATCACCAAGCTTTTCGCTGCCGAGTGGAAGAAGAAAACGGGGCAAACCGTCACCTTCAAGGGCAGCTATGGCGGTTCAGGCTCCCAAACCCGTGCGGTGATTGATGGCCTGGAAGCGGATGTGGTGAGCCTGGCCATGGCCGCCGATATCAGCAAGATCGAGAAAGCTGGCTTGATCAACCCTGGCTGGCAAAACGAGGCGCCCAACAACTCCACGCCGGTGAACTCCACCGTGGCCACGTTCATCCGCCCGGGCAATCCCAAGAAAATCAATGGCTGGAAGGATCTCGACAACAAAAACGTCGACGTGGTGACCCCCAATCCCAAAACATCCGGCGGCGCCCGCTGGAACTTTCTGGCCCTCTGGGGGGCCATCACCCGGACGGGCGGTAACGATGCTCAGGCGAGGAGCTTCATCACCGGTGTCTACAAGAACGCCGAGGTGTTGCCGAAAGATGCCCGCGAGGCCACCGACACTTTTGTGAAGCGCAACCAGGGGGATGTGCTGCTCAACTGGGAAACCGAAGCGATCCTCGCTAAGAAAAAAGGGGAATGGACAGGCCCTGTGAAAGTGTTCTCCCCCAACGTGCTCACCGAGCAGCCCGTGACGGTGGTGGACAAAGTGGTGGATCGGCGTGGCACCCGCAAGGTGGCGGAAGCTTTTGTGCGCTTCCTTTACACCCCAACGGCCCAGAAGATCTTTGTTGACAATGGCTTCCGCCCGGTGACCCCCGCAGGCAAGGCCTACGCCCAGGGCAAATTTCCCAGCGTCAGCTTCTTCAAGGTGGGTGACTTCGGTGGCTGGGGCAGCGTGGATCAGAAATTCTTCGGCAAGGGCGGCGTCTGGGACCAGATCTTCGCCAAGAGCCGTTGAGGCTCCCAGCGGCGGCATCGTCCCAGGGGTGCCGCCCCACCGCCCGCTTGGGCCCAATCCCTTTATCCCTCCTGCCATGGGCATCCGCGTCAGCAACGTCAGCAAGACCTTTGGCTCCCTCAAAGCCATCGACCAACTCAGCCTCGATGTCGACACGGGGTCGTTGGTGGCCCTTCTTGGGCCCTCCGGTTGCGGCAAGAGCACCCTGCTGCGCATGATCGCCGGGCTGGAAAGCCTCGATGAAGGCCGGATCTACATCAATGGCAGCGACGCCACCGGCCTGCCGGTGCAACGCCGCAACGTGGGCTTTGTGTTTCAGCACTTTGCCCTCTTCAAACACCGAACCGTGCGTGAGAACATCAGCTTCGGGTTGGAGTTGCGCCGCCTTAGCCCGCTGCGCATCAAGGAGCGCGTGGAGGAGTTGCTCGCCTTGGTGCAAATGCGGGATTACGGCGATCGTTATCCCTCCCAGCTCTCCGGCGGCCAGCGCCAACGGGTCTCGTTGGCCCGAGCCCTCGCGGTGAAACCGGATGTGCTCCTGCTCGATGAACCCTTCAGCGCTCTCGATGCCAAGGTGCGCAAGGAGCTGCGGGCCTGGTTGCGCAACTTGCATGAGCAAACCAACGTCACCACCGTGATCGTCACCCACGATCAGGAGGAGGCCATGGAGGTGGCCGACCAGATTGTGGTGATCAACGAGGGGCGGATCGAGCAGATCGGCAGTGCCGAAGAGATCTACGACCGGCCGGCCAGTCCTTTTGTGATGCAGTTTGTCGGCGAGGTGAATGTGCTCGGCGAGGAGGCGCCCCTGTTCGTGCGCCCCCACGATCTGGAGCTGCTTGACCGGCCAGCCGATCACACCTTGCCAGCCACCGTGCGTCGGCTCACCACTTTTGGCCGCGACTATCAGGTGGAATTGGAGTTGGATGACGGCCAACGCCTCCACGCCCAACTCAATCGAGAGCAAGTGAAAGGCAGGCTGGAACGGATCGTTGCGGGCCTCCGCACCCATGTGGGGCTGCGGGGTGG
>JAYKHK010000064.1:0-12503 GCA_035284785.1 Cyanobacteriota bacterium
GCTCCCGATCGTCGTCGCTGATCTCCCAAAACACGTAGGCCCACTGCGGATCACGGGGCAAAAACACCACACGCGTCTCCTGCGCTGGGCGCGGCGCTGGTGCCATCTCAGCTTCCAAGGCAGCCAGGGAAAAGGCTGGGTCATCTTTTCTGGAATGGATGGCCTCCATGAGTTCTTCCTTGGTTTTGCGGCTGTAGAGGGTCACGCCAAGCTCACTGGCAATGTGACGCAGCTGGCGAAGCGTCATCAGGGCCAGGGAAGACAGCGTGTTTTGACTCACAGCTCAAGATTTCGTTTGGGATCAGTCTGAAGGATCGCCACCGCCATTGAACGGAGGAGCCCGAGCCCGTCAGCAAGCACTGACCGGCTCGGGCTCCAAAATGCCTTCGCAGCTGGTTGGGCCTGAAGGCAATCAGGCAGCTTCAGCGGCCAATGCTGCGATAGGGCACCTTGGCCAGGTAGTCCATGCCGGTGTTTCCGGAGGGCGCGCCTCCCGCACTGCGCATGGCCGGGAGAGTGCGAACCCAGGACAGGTAGTCCTCTGGGTAGCCCCCACGGCGCTGTTGGGCACGTTCGGGGAAGGCGCGGGCCGTACCGGTGTAAACAATTTGGGGGAAACCCAAAATGCCGCGGTAGTAGGCGTCGTAGCGGGGGGAAGTGATGTTGAAGGGGGTCTCGCCCACCTCCCTGGATCCCACGACCCTGTTGCGGTGGTAAGGCACCGTGTCGTAGCCGAAGGCTTGGAGATATTCCTCGGAATTGAGAATGTCATCCACCATGCCCTTGACCCCACGGGTCATCAGCACGGCAGACCAGGCAATCTCCTCCGCCTTGCCGTGGGTGGGCCTGCCAAGGAGCTTTTCAACAAGGTGGCGGGCCACCTTGTAATTGCTGTTGAGGTTGTAGAAGCTGCGGGTGAAGGTGTCGGAGAGGCAGAGGGAGCGGATGAAATCCCGCACGCTGATCTGGCCATCCCGCAGCTGGCTCTCCAGGGTGCGATCCCGATCCACTTTGAAGGCGTGGAAGAAGATCTGCCTGTAGGCCGATTCGATCACAAAGTTCTGATCCTCTCGATCCATGGCCTTCTCCATGGAAGCGGTCCTGGGGTCTTCATCGGAACCCACACGCAAGGGGCTGACCCTGGAGTTTTGAGTGGTGGGAGCGTATTGGAGGAGGGGGAGAGCCACGCGAGGTCAGGCATCCGTCGGAGGGATCGTAGAAGTATGGCCCCATGGGCTCTGGCCCCCTTCCGCCAGGGCTCACAGACCGTAACGTTCGCCCTCCCCCTCTCACCAACCCATGAGGGAGAGGGTCTGGCGCGGCGCCACCGCCTCTCCCGCCTCTGGCGGGTCGCCAAGTGGGGATTCGGGAAGGCGAGTTTCGATGCAGAACGTTGCCGTGTTGGACAACCCCTCGACCGTGCTCATGCGGATGCGCACGTCCGGGCCGGCAAAACTGAAGCGTTCCACGCTGCTCATGGTTTCGTACTCGGTGCTGAGCAGGAGCGCATCCTCACCATCCATGGCGAAACGCCCTGCCACCGGAGCGGTTTCCGCATAGCCCCGGTCCCTGAGCAAAAAGCCTTCCCGACCCAATCCGTCGGTGGGGATCAGGCCGAAAACACTCTCGCCTTCATGGGTTTGCCCGTCTTGATCCCAGGCCATCACCCCACTCCAGCGCACCTGGCACCCCCCCACCAATCCTGCAGGGTCCATGCCGTGGAGGGAGGCGATGGCCAGCAAGCGGGGATCAGCGGCGGCGAGCTCCACCACCTCGATGTAGGAGCCGCCGGGTTCGGCTCGGCGGTGCAACAGATGGTGGCTGCTGCGGCGCGAGCGCCAGCGGCCACAACTGAGCTGAAAAAAGCTCAGCGCGTCCCCGAGGTTTGCCCCCATCGTCATCAGCCCATCCGCTGCACCCTCAAGAGATGATCGCAGGGTTGTGGCCGCACCGGGGGCTCGAGCCAAGTCTGTGACGGGATTGCTGACACCTGCCACCCCCACGCCGGCCACCAGCACCCTGGCCGCCCTCGCCGCCGCCCTCTGCTGGACGCTGGCCACCTTGCTTTGGCGCCGCACGCCTCTCACGCTTTCGGCCACCCAGCTGAACCTCTGCAAAACCCTGCTCGCCTTCCTCCTGCAACTGCCTCTGCTGGCTCTGGTGCAATGGCCGGCCGGGCAAGACAAGCCGCTGTTGATCCTGGCGTTGAGCGGGGTTGTGGGCATCGCTGCGGGCGACAGCCTCTTTTTTGGGGCCCTGCGGCGGCTCGGAACACAGCGCAGCCTCACCTTGATGGCCGGCGGCCCCGCCTTGACGGCCATCGCCGGGCTTGTGGCCCTTGGCGAGCAACCCCGCCCGCTGCAATGGCTCGGCATCGGCCTGATCTGCTTGGCGGTTGGCCTGGTGGCCGGTCAGCGGCCCCAGCCAGGCCCTCTTGCCTCCACACCCCTGCCCTGGGCCGGCCTGGCCCTGGCCCTGGCGGCCATGGCCTGCGGCAGTGCCGGTGCCCTGTTGGCCAGATCAGCGCTGCGCTCAGGCGAGGTGCCAGCCCTGCTGGCCGCCAGCGTGCGGCTGGGAGGGGCAACCGTGGTGCTCGCCCCAGCGCTGGCCCAGCTGGGAGGCTGGCCGCCGCGACCTTCCTTGCTGCCGTTGCCCAGGCAGAAGCTTCCTTGGCCCAGCCTTGTCGTGGCCACGCTGTTGGGCACCAGCTTGGGAATCCTGCTGCAACAAATGGCCCTGGCGGGTCTGCCCGGGGGGCTGGCGGTCGCCCTGCTCTCCACCTCGCCGGTGATGGCCCTGCCCTTCGCCCGCCTGGAGGGGGACAGGCCAGGGCGGAGGGGACTGGTGGCGGCGTTGGCGGCCACCGTGGGAGTCAGCCTCGTGGCTGGTCTGGGCGGCTGAGGCGCCCATCGGCCTGCTCCTTCGCCCAAGCCACCAGTTGGGGCATCTGCAAGGTGAGGAGAGGCTGCTGATGGCGGGAAGCGATGTCCTGGAGTGGATCCAACAGGCGCGCCAACTGCTCAGGGAAAGCCACCAGAAAGGCCGGGTCATCAGCGATGGCGGGCTGGGTGGCCGCCCAAGCCTCGATCTGGCTGCGATCGGGCAACCTCAGGGGATCACCCGAGACGGCCGCGATGGTCTGAAACGTGCGCAGACCATGGGCCAAAAGGCGCAGGTGGTGACGTTCGAGAGCTGGCAGGAAGGAAGCTTCGAGCAGCTCAAGATCCTCGCGGGTGAGCACCTAGGGTAGAGCGTGAGCGGGCTTGACCTCAGCCACCCGGGGCTGGAGCCGGAATCCACAGGAGTGGCCCTCCTGCAAACGCCAGTGCACCCGCTCGATCTGGCAATCGGGAAAGGTCAGCCGCAGGAGTTGAAGTTCCTGATCGCAGACCTGGGGAAATTCCTCGGCAATCCGCATCACGGAGCAATGGTGCTCGCGGATCAGCCAGGCGCCTGCTGGAGCCTCAGGGCTGGGATCCTGGACGAGATCCGCCACATAGCCCTCGGCGCGACGCAAGTCGGTGAGCCGCTGCAGGCGATCCTCCAGCGATCCGCCACCGATCTGACTTCGATAGCGCCTGGCTTTCTCCTCAGCCTGCTGATCCATCAGGTTGGAGACCGTGGCCGGCGGCAGTGTGGCGGCCATGGAGTGCAACAGACCCAGCGCAAACGTTTCACTGGCATCTCCGAACTGCTCCTGCCCCCGCGAGGTCAGTCGCCAATGATTGGTGGGGCGCCCGGGCCCCGCGGCGGCTGAACTGGCCTCAACGAGGTGCTCCTCCTCCAAGCTGCGCAGATGGCGACGCATGGCTTGCACCGAGACGCGGAGGGCATCAGCGAGCTCGGCGGCGGTGGCTTCTCCCTGTCGCAACAAAAAAGCCAACACGGCATCGCGTGTGGGCAGGGATTGGGATTGTGCCGCAATCCCATCGGCGTCAGCCGCCCCGCCTCGGGCCTGAGTGGGGGTGGGAAGCGATTGAAGAGGGTGGCGGACACTCATAAAGGCAGGGGTTGCGGGTTTTCGCACACAACCGCCACCACACGATGCCATGGGCACGGGGAGATTGGGGAGAGAGAAGCACACGTGCCAGAGGCACGACACAATGGCCCCACCGAGGGCGAACCCGCATGCCCTAGGCTGGCCGAGTTACGAAACGCTTTCTTTTCGTAACCCCCGCTTCTGGCCGAAGCTCGTTCCTCCCGTCTCCCCCAAGAGCAGCCGTGACAAGTTCCGATTCCCAGCCGTCCCCCACCAGCGCAACCGCCGCTGGATCCACCTCTTCTCCGGCTGAGAGCGGCAGCCTCGAAGTGATTCGGAAATTCGCTGAGACCTACGCCAAGCGCACAGGCACCTACTTTTGCAGCGATCTCGGCGTGACCGCCGTGGTGCTCGAAGGTCTGGCAAGGCACAAGGATGATCTTGGGGCAGCCCTCTGCCCCTGCCGCCACTACGAAGACAAAGAGGCTGAAGTGGCTCAGGCTTTTTGGAACTGCCCCTGCGTTCCCATGCGGGAGCGCAAAGAGTGTCACTGCATGCTCTTTCTCACCGAAGACAATCCCTTCAAAGGCGAGCGACAAACCATCAGCCTAGAAGAAATCAAAGCCAACACTTTACCTAGCCATCCATGACGAGTAGCAGTATTGAGAGCTTGGTTGCAACGCCTTACAAATATGGCTTTGTAACAGATATTGAAACCGAAAAGTTCAGCAAAGGGCTCAACGAGGAGGTCATTCGAAAAATATCAGCCATCAAGGAAGAGCCCGATTTTTTATTGCAGTTTCGCCTGAAGGCCTACCAACACTGGCTCACGATGACCGAGCCAAACTGGGCCGCCCTCGGCTACCCGGCGATTGACTATCAAGACATCATCTACTACGCCGCCCCAAAACAAAACCTCAAGAAATCCAGCCTCGACGAAGTTGATCCCAAATTACTTGAGACTTTCGATAAGTTAGGCATTCCCCTCAGCGAGCAAAAGAGATTATCCAATGTGGCCGTGGACGCTGTTTTTGATAGCGTTTCTATAGCTACAACCTTTAAAGAGAAACTTTCTGAACACGGAGTGATCTTCTGCTCCATCAGCGAAGCCGTTCGCGAATATCCTGATCTCGTCGAGAAATATCTTGGCAGCGTTGTTCCCATTAGTGACAACTATTTTGCCGCTCTCAATTCCGCCGTTTTCAGCGACGGCTCGTTTGTTTTGATTCCGAAGGGCGTGCAGTGCCCGATGGAACTTTCCACCTACTTCCGGATCAACTCAGGCGACACCGGCCAGTTTGAGCGCACCCTGATCATCGCCGAGGAGGGCGCCTCGGTGAGCTACCTGGAGGGCTGCACGGCCCCAATGTTTGACACCAATCAGCTCCACGCAGCTGTGGTGGAGCTCGTCGCTCTTGACGAGGCTTCAATCAAATATTCCACGGTTCAAAATTGGTATGCCGGTGACGCCAATGGCGTGGGTGGCATTTACAACTTTGTCACCAAGCGTGGCCACTGTCGCGGCCGCCGCAGCCGAATCAGCTGGACCCAGGTGGAAACCGGCTCGGCCATCACATGGAAATATCCAAGCTGCGTGTTGCAAGGAGCAGATTCTGTCGGCGAGTTCTACTCAGTTGCCCTCACCAATCATCGCCAGCAGGCGGATACGGGAACAAAAATGATCCACGTGGGTCCGCGCACGCGATCCACCATTGTCAGCAAGGGCATCAGCGCTGGATCCTCCTCAAACACCTACAGAGGCTTGGTTCAAATTGGCCCCAAGGCCAAGGGAGCGCGCAATTTCAGCCAATGCGATTCGATGCTCATCGGTGATCAGGCCGCAGCCAACACCCACCCCTACATCCGCTCCCAGCAACCCGATGCGGATGTGGAACACGAAGCCAGCACCTGTCGCATCTCCGAGGAGCAGTTGTTTTACCTTCAAAGCCGGGGTGTTGGTGTGGAGGAAGCTGTATCCATGATGGTCAGCGGCTTCTGTCGAGATGTGTTCAATCAATTGCCCATGGAATTTGCTGCTGAAGCAGACAAACTCCTGGCTCTTAAGCTGGAAGGTTCCGTTGGTTGAACTGCCCTTCTCTAGCCCCACACCCTTTCATCTCTTCCCTCGAGCCTTTCTGAGACTGCCGTGATCAGACCCGATGCCCCCATTCTGCTTGAGATCAGGGATCTCCATGCACGGATCGAAGATCAGCCGATCCTTCATGGTGTCAACCTCACCATCCGCGCTGGCGAAATTCACGCCCTGATGGGGCGCAATGGCAGCGGCAAAAGCACCCTCTCCAAGATCCTGGCGGGGCACCCGGCCTACGAGGTGACCGCTGGAAGCGTGCTGTTTGAAGGAGAGGATCTGCTCAACCTGTCCCCCGAGGAGCGGGCGCGCAAAGGGCTGTTCCTTGGTTTTCAATATCCCGTGGAGATCCCAGGCGTCAGCAACCTGGAGTTCCTGCGGGTGGCCACGAACGCACGACGCCACCATTTGGGCGAAGAGGAACTCGATACCTTCAGCTTCGAGGATCTGGTGCGCGAACGTCTTCAGGTGGTGCAAATGGATGCGTCCTTCCTGGATCGGAGCGTGAATGAAGGGTTTTCCGGGGGAGAAAAGAAACGCAATGAGATTCTGCAGATGGCCCTGCTCGCCCCTCAAGTGGCCATCCTGGATGAAACGGATTCCGGCCTCGACATCGATGCCCTCCGCATCGTTGCTGGAGGTGTTTGTCAGCTGGCAGGCCCCAACAACGCCACCCTTCTGATCACCCACTACCAGCGACTCCTTGACGCGATCACACCCGACTTCGTGCACGTGATGGCCGCTGGCCGCATTCTGCGCACCGGGGGCAAAGAGCTGGCTCTTGAGCTTGAGGAGAGGGGTTACGACTGGGTGGATGAGGAGTTGGCCAGGCTCCAGCCCGCCACCCCCGTGGAGATGAGCTGATGCCCACCCTCTCTCCTCTCCCGAGCCGTCAGAGCGCCCTGGCGGGCACCTCCTGGATCCAAGCGCTGTTGCAGGCGCATCCCGCCTCTCTTGCCACTCTGGAGGCCCCCCAACTGAGGGAGCGACTTGCTGCCCGGCTGGCGCTGGAGTCCACGAGCCTCCCCGGCAAACGGGAGGAAGCATGGCGATTCACCGATCTTTCCCTGCTCACCCAAATTCCTCCCAGGCCGTTGGAGCCTGCTGTGGGGAACACGAAAAGCCAAGCCTGGCCTGCCCCCCACAGCTGGCGCCTCTCCCTCAACGCTTGGCCCGAGGCCGGTGAGACCACCTGGCCCGAGGGTATTGAGCCGCTGCACGGCCCCGAACTGGAGGCCCAGCTTGGTCGAGTTCTGGCTGCCACCGAAACAGCAGACCACTGGTCTGTCCTTCTCAACAGCGCCATCGCCCAGCCGGTTGT
Organism: Cyanobacteriota bacterium; assembly: GCA_035284785.1. Lineage (GTDB taxonomy): Bacteria > Cyanobacteriota > Cyanobacteriia > PCC-6307 > Cyanobiaceae > Cyanobium. The sequence goes on from JAYKHK010000064.1 coordinate 7,390, forward strand.
CGCCTTGCGGATTGGCCCGGGAGTGCGCACCTGCCTGGAAGTGGTGAGCGACAGCGAGCAGCGCGCTGGGGTGCAAGCCCACCGCCTCCTGCTGGTGCTTGAGGAGGGTGCCTGCCTCGATTTGCTCCAGGTGCACCAAGCCGATGGTCCCAGTCTCTGCAGTGTGGTGGTGGAAGCCCAACTGGGGCCCAATTCCACGCTCCGGCACGGACAGGTGAGCCACGGGTCAAATCATGGTGTCCTCTTGGCGATGACCGCCGTCAACCAAGCTCCAGGCAGTTCTTACACCCTCACCAGCGTTGGCTCTGGCTGGGGTTTGGCCCGGCAAGAACCGGTCATCCTGCAGAGCGAGGGGCAGGCCACCAGCCAACTGCGAGGCCTGCACTGGGTTAACGACCACCAGATCTCCGACACCCATAGCCGCGTGAAGTTCACTGGCCCAGCAGGTCAACTCGATCAGGTGCACAAAGTGGTTGCAGAGGCCGAGGGCCGCAGTGTGTTCAATGGCTGCATCCAAGTGCCGCGCGAGGCCCAACGCACCAAGGCCGCCCAGTTGAGCCGCAGTCTTCTCCTCTCTGATCGCGCCAGGATCGATACCAAACCAGAGTTGGAAATCGTGGCAGACGATGTGCGCTGCACCCATGGAGCCACGATCAGCAGGCTGCAACAAAACGAACTGTTTTATCTGCAGAGCCGTGGAATCGCAGCCCCACAGGCCTCCAGGTTGCTGCTGCGCGGCTTCTGCGAAGAGGTTGTTTGCCAGCTGCCAAGTGCGGCCCAGGGCTGGAGCCCCCTGTCCTCCCTGCTCCAAGAGGAGGCCCGCCCATGACCCTGGCCTCGAATCCCGCCCTCTCCACTGCGAATCCAACCGCCACACCTGCTGAAAATCTCGCGGCACTCACCCGGGCCGATTTCCCGGTGTTGGACCAGACCGCCTGCCTGGGCCAACCCTTGATCTACCTGGATTACGCAGCCACCAGCCAGAAGCCACGGCAGGTGCTTGCGGCCCTCCAGCACTACTACAGCCACGACAACGCCAATGTGCATCGCGGCGCCCACCAGCTGAGCACCAGGGCCACCGAAGGCTTCGAGGCTGCCCGCGAAAAGGCCGCCCGCTTCATCGGTGCCCGCCGCTCCCACGAGATTGTCTACACCCGCAATGCCAGTGAGGCCATCAATCTGGTGGCCCGCAGCTGGGGAGACAGCACCCTGGGCCCAGGCGATGAAGTGCTGCTCTCGGTGATGGAGCATCACAGCAATCTGGTGCCCTGGCAGCAATTGGCGCAGCGCAGCGGCTGTGTGCTTCGCCACGTGGGCCTCACCCCAAGCGGGGAACTGGATCTGGAGGATTTTCACGCCAAACTCAACCCGCGCACGCGCCTGGTGAGCCTGGTGCATGTCAGCAACACCTTGGGCTGCCTCAATCCCATCGCCCAGCTGGCACCAGCCGTGCGGAACTCAGGTGCGCTGCTCCTGGTGGATGCCTGCCAGAGCCTGCCCCATCAACGGGTGAATGTGCAGGAGCTGGGCTGCGACTTTTTGGTTGGGTCGTCCCACAAGCTGTGCGGCCCTACGGGTATTGGTTTTCTGTGGGGCAGGGAAGCCATCCTTGAGGCCATGCCACCCTTCCTCGGGGGTGGGGAGATGATTCATGAGGTGTTCCTCGACCACAGCACCTGGGCCGATCTCCCCCACAAATTTGAGGCGGGAACTCCGGCAATTGGTGAGGCCATCGGCATGGGAGCAGCCATCGACTACCTGCAGCAGATCGGGCTTGAGCGGATCCACGCGTGGGAACAGCAGCTCACCCGGCAGCTCTTTCAGCGTCTCCAGGCGATCGAAGGGGTGCGAATCCTCGGCCCCACGCCCGAGCAACAGCCCCACCGGGGCGCCCTCGCGGCATTCAGCGTGGAGGGCCTGCATGCCCACGACATCGCCGCCCTGCTCGATTCCGCAGGGATTTGCATCCGCAGCGGCCACCATTGCACCCAACCCCTGCATCGGCACTACGGCCTCTCGGCCACGGCGAGAGCCAGCCTGGGATTCACCACCACGCCCGAGGAGATCGATCGCTTCGGCGAGGAGCTGGAAGGAGCCATTCAGTTTTTACGGGAGCACAGCTGAACGGACCAGGAGAAGGGCGGCGGCTGTGCCGTGGCAGAGAAAATTGAGAGGCAAATCAGTCGCGCACTTGTAGTATCGGCACCAAATGAAATGTGCCTGTGAAAAAGATTTTATTTGTCAGCAACGAGGCCGCCCGCACCGGGGCACCAGCCATCATGCTTGGATTCATCAAGTGGCTGAGTGCGCACCACGAGATCGAATCCATCTGTGTCTTGATGCGGGATGGCGCCCTGCGCGAAGAGTTTGAATTACTGGGGCGAACCTACACCTGGATTCCAACCGACCTCAATAAACCAGAAAGAATTCATAAGCGCCTAGCCAAAGTAATCATGAACAAAGGGCAGGCGGATCCTGGCATTTGGCTGACAAAAATCATAGAGAGAGAGAAGCCAGACATCATCTACTTGAGCACCCTTGTGCTCGGGAAATACCTGCAGCAGCTCAGCAAAAATCCGAATCAGCGAATCATCACGCATGTGCACGAACTCCTCCCCAGCCTCAGACAACTTTCCAACGATCAACTTGTCAGCTGCCAACTCCAATACTCTGATGCAGTGATCGCCTGCGCCAGATGCGTTTCGGAAATGCTAATCAATACTTACCATCTCCCGCCGAGCAAGATCAAGATCATTCCCGAATACATCGTTCCCGAAAAGCCGCTACACGGTGGGGATCGATCCAGCAATTCGCTGACCCCATCGACCAACGAAAGAACTCTGCTCAACAAACTCCATCAGGCCATCGACCTGGGCATTCCCATCTTTGGCATTGGTGGAAATCCAATCCACCGCAAGGGATTCGACCTGTTTCCCCTACTGATCAAAGAATGCAAAACACAGTTTGCCGACACCCCCTTTCTTGCCGTTTGGATCGGCTGCGGTGATGGATCGGAACCACAGGTGGCCTTGGAGTGGGATCTCTCCCATCTGGGGATGAATAACGAGGTGGCACTGATTCCATCGGTTTCCATGCCCACGTTCCGATGGATCGTGCGTCAGTTTCGTGTGCTCACGCTGCTCTCCAGAGAAGATCCTTTCCCATTGGTGGTGCTGGAAGCCGGGCTCATGGGCATCCCCACGGTTTGCTTTGAAGATTCTGGTGCCATCCCCGAATTTGCAGCAGAGGGCCAATGCGTCAGCGTGAACTATCTGGACATCCCGGCCTTTGCAGCCGCTGTCAAGCGGCTCTGCCTCGATCCGGCCGAAGCAACCAAGATCGGCGAGCAGTGCCGTCAAAAAGTGATGGGCGATCTCACCTTGGAGAAGGTGGCGCCGCTAGTGGCAGATGTTCTATTTAATGGCATCTGATGCCACTGCTTCACGCTAGCCAGAGGCGTGGGCTGGCTCAAAAGCGAGGGAGGCAGAGTTCACGCAAAACCGTAGACCCGTGGGCCTCGGGCCATCTTGAAACACATGGCCCAGGTGTGCATCGCAATTGGCGCAGCGAATCTCATTGCGCACCATCCCATGGGAACGATCCACCAAAGTCGTGATTGCGGCTGGATTCACCCCCTCCCAGAAACTTGGCCAACCTGTGCCCGAATCGAATTTGGTTTCTGAGCTGAAAAGATCCGCTCCACAGCACACACAGCGATACATCCCCTTGTCTTTCACGTTCCAGTAGGCGCCGGTGAACGGCCTCTCGGTGCCGCCCTGGCGGGTGACACGGAACTGCTCTGGGGTGAGACGCTCCCGCCAGGCCTGCTCGTCGCTCCCATGGGGAAGGCCACTGGGCAAGCCACAGGCCGATGGGGATGACGCGGAGGGATCCTGTGACACAGGCAAAGGTTGAAGCAACCGTTTCAGCCTAGGGAGCCAGGCCAGCCGGCAGCAGCTGACGCACCATCTGGGCCAGTCTGGCCACAGCCCCCGGTTGCCCCCTCAGACTCCGCAGATCCGTGCGGACAGCCTCGAGCCGCTCAGGCCGCGCCAGCCAGTCGGCCGCCTCGGCCGCGATCTCATCCGGGCTGATGGCTCCCACCCGCTCTGGCACCACAAGACGGCCCGCGGAAATGTTGGGCCAGGCCAGAAAGCCCCGATGGCGCATGCGCCAGGCCGTCAGGGCCACCCCCAGCAAGCGTTGGAGGAGCGGCAGCCGGGCCACAAGGCCAAGCCCCCCATCCCAGGCCTGCATCAGGTGCAGATGTTGGGTGGGAACAAGCACAATCATCGGCACCCCCAAGGCGCCCAACTCAGCGGTGTTGGCCCCCACGGTGGTGAGGGCAAGGGCGCACTGGCTGAGGGCGCCATGGGCCGGATGGCTGGTCTGGAGGTGGATGGGGGTTCCCTGGGCGGTGAGCAACAGCGGCTCCCCGGCTGGCGAGATCTCCAGCCGGGGCTCGCCTGCCAGATAGAGGGGCGCGAGGGGGTTGGAGCTGCTCGCAAAGGCCAGGAGTTCCCTCACGGAGGTGGTGGGGGCGACTGGAAGCAGGAAGCGGCACTGGGGCGCGAGCCTGGCGAGGCCATCGGCCGTGGCCAGAAGAAAGGGCACGCCAACCTGCAGCTTGGCCCGTTTCGAGCCAGGCAGGAGCGCCAGCCAAGGACCGCCAGGCCCCAGGGGATCGGCCTGGCGGGCGGCATCAGGGAGATCGGCCATCAGATCCCCCACAACTTGGGCACGACCGCGCCAGCGCGGGGCCAGCCGCGAGGCTGCTGCCGAGCCCATCAGGGCCACCTGATCATTCCAACGGGGCCAGCGGGCCACCCATTCGGCATAGGTGATGTGGCGATAGCGCAAGCGCCAGGAGAGGAGCACCGTCCAGAACTGATCCCCTCCCAGAAACACCACGACCCCATGGCGAGGCCAGAGACCATGCCGGCGGGGGCGGAGCAGAAGCCACCAAAACCGCTTGGCTGGCACCACCCGCTCGAACAAGCCCCAGGAGCGAGCCACCCCATGCTCTTGCCCGGTGGCATTGGGACAGGGCACCAGCACAAGGTGGAGCGTGCATGGAGCATCGCTCTGCCGTGGCCTGAGGGGCTGGAGGTGGT
>JAYKHK010000065.1:0-10653 GCA_035284785.1 Cyanobacteriota bacterium
CCGATCTTCACCTTCATCAACAAGATGGATCGACCGGGCCGCGATCCCCTGGAGCTGCTCGATGAGATCGAAAAGGAGCTTGGGCTGGCCTGTTGGCCGGTGAACTGGCCCATCGGCAGCGGCGATCGCTTCCGAGGCGTGATCGATCGGCGCAGTCGCGAGGTGGTGCTCTTTGAGCGGGCCCAGCGGGGCCGCCAAAGTGCGGAAAGAAGGCTGCCGATCGACAGCCCGGAGTTGGCCAAGGCGGTGGAAGCGGAGCTCCTGGCCCAGGCCCTGGAAGAACTCGACCTGCTCGATGCCGCCGGGGAGGAGCTGGATCTGGAGATGGTGCATGCCGGCGAGCTCAGCCCGGTGTTTTTTGGCTCCGCCATGACCAACTTCGGCGTGCGGCCCTTCCTGGATGCCTTCCTCGAGCTGGCGCAACCGCCCACGGCCCGCAGCTCCAGCGAGGGGGCGGTGAATCCCCTGCGGCCAGACTTCAGCGGGTTTGTCTTCAAACTCCAGGCCAACATGGATCCGCGCCACCGCGACCGGGTGGCCTTTGTGCGGGTGTGTTCCGGCAAATTCGAGAAAGACCTCTCCGTGCGCCATGCCCGCACCGGCAAAACCATCCGGCTCTCTCGACCGCAAAAGCTCTTTGGCCAAGACCGGGAGGTGGTGGAGGAGGCCTATCCCGGCGATGTGATCGGCCTCAACAACCCCGGCATGTTTGCCATCGGCGACACCCTCTATGTGGGGCCCAAGGTGGAATTCGAGGGCATTCCCTGCTTCACCCCTGAGCTGTTCGCCTGGTTGCGCAATCCCAACCCCTCCGCCTTCAAAAGTTTCCGCAAGGGGGTGAATGAGCTGCGGGAGGAAGGCGCCGTGCAGGTGCTCTACGACACCGATCTCAGCAAGCGCGACCCGATCCTGGCCGCCGTGGGACAGCTGCAGCTGGAGGTGGTGCAATACCGGCTGGAAAACGAATATGGCGTCGCCACACGCCTGGAGCCACTCGACTTCACGGTGGCGCGCTGGGTGAATGGGGGCTGGCCAGCCCTGGAGGCGATCGGCCGGGTGTTCAATTGCAAAACCGTTCGGGATGCCTGGGATCGGCCCGTGCTCCTCTTCCGCAACAGCTGGAATCTGCAGCAGCTGCAGGAGGATCACCCCGGCTTGGAGCTCAGTTCCGTGGCGCCCGTGGTGAGCGGCATCGATCCGATCGCCCTGTGAAGGAAAGGGGCGACGCGAAACCTGGACAGATCCGCCAGAATGGGGTGACGATTTGTAAAGGGCAGAAGCAAACGCCATGTCCAACCCGTTTTGGCTTGCACGACCCCGCAGCGATGGAGGATCTGATTTTGTGAAATTCCTGCCGGGCCATGATGGGGTTGAAATCCGAGAAGGGAGCCATCTCCCCCCCCAGATGCCCCTGCTAAAGCGCCGCTGGCGACTCGCCCCTGCCGAAGCTGAGGCCTGCCGCCAACAGCTGCTTCAAGAGGCGGGATTTGAACGCTCAGAACCCCTGTTCTGAGCGCCACAGCTTTTAATAGTGAGTGCGAAGCCATCCCCATGACAGAAGGATCCTCCGACCCCTATTCCCTCTTGGGCATTGCTCCGCAAAGCAGCTTCGAGGAGGTGCAGGCCGCGCGTCAGGCCCAATTGGAGGCTGTCGGGGACGATCCCATGGCCCGTTCCCGCGTGGAAGCGGCCTACGACGCCGTGCTCATGGATCGGCTCAAGGAGCGCCAACAGGGCCGGGTGAGCAGCGCGGCTCGCTCCGCCTCCCAGAAAGAAACGGTTCCGCAAACGTCACGGCCGCCCCTGGCCCAGCTGCCCAGCCTTCCCTCCCTCCCCATTCCCCGTTTGGGAGCAGGCATGGCCAAGCCAGGCAGCGGCCTGTCCTTTTCCCTGGCCGCAGGGCGGGAACGCTGGTTTCCGCTGATCGGCCACGGCCTGCTCCTGGTATCGACCCTGGTGATCCCGGCCGCCGCTCCCGATGCCCTCCTCGCCCTGGCGGCTCTCCTCACCCTGATCAACCTGCAGCGCCGCAACGGACACTTCCTCAGGTCGGTGGGCTGGACGCTCCTGTTGCTCGCCTTGGGGCTTGGCCTCGCCCAACTCCTCCTGATCAGCCTGCCCGCGCCGCTGCTGCAAGCCATGCCTCTGCAGGCATATCAAGTGCAAGGGGCAATCGGCATCCTGGCCCTCCTGCTTGGCGCACTGTTCATCGGCTAACCGGCCGGTGAAGCTGTTAGGCGGCTTCGAATTCAGCAATCAGGTTTTGCAGTTCGTCCGCCTCCACCCCATACACCTCATTGCAGAAATGGCAGGTGAGTTCCGCCCGGCCATCCTCGTTGAGGATGCTGGTCAACTCCTCACGGCCGAGCAGCTTCAAGGCACCAACACTGCGCCGGCGGCTGCAAGGGCAGTGAAAGCGCACGTCTTGCCTCGACTCAGCCCACTCCAGGGGCTGGGGGTCGAGGTCGGGAAACACATCTTCCAGCAACAGATGGAGGGCGTCGGCATGGGCCTCCAGGCGTTCGCTGAATCCGGTGATCTCACGGCAGCGCTCCTCCAGCAAAGCCACCAGGGCCGGATCGGAGGCGGCTTTCGGCAAAACCTGCACGAGCAAGCCACCGGCGCAGCGCACGCCACGGCTGTCGATCCGTTCGCCCACAAACACCGCTGAAGGGGTCTGCTCGGAGTGGAGCAAATAGCAGGCGAGGTCATCGCCGATCCCACCACTCACGAGCTCCACCGTGCTGCTGAAGGGCTCCCCTTCACCGAGATCCCGCACCACATGCAGATAGCCCGTGCCGGTGGCCCGGCGAAAGTCGAAGGAGGGCTCGCCTTCGGGCGTGCTCACCAGATCCAATTCCAAGCCTGGGTTTCCCACGTAGCCCCGCACCGTGCCATCCCTGCCCGCATCCACCATCAGACCCCGCAGGGGACCATCGGATTGGATGCGCACATTCACCCGGCCATGGGCCACCTTCATCGAGCTGGCCAGCAGCAAACCGGCGGTCATGGCCCGTCCCAACAGGGCCGTGGTCAGGAAGGACAGGCCATGGCGATGGCGGGCGTAACGGCTGGCCACTGTGGTGGTCAACGCCACCAGGCGGATGCCGCCGCCGGCCGCCGTCGCCCTGAGCAGCTGATCAGCCATCGCTTCCCCTGTGTCTCAAGGTCATCGTAAGGAGGTCTCCAAAGCCAGGGGATGCAACAGGCCCTCCTCCAGCCGCCAGCCATCCGGGATCAGGCGGCTGAAGGCCTCCGGCTCGTGGGTGACCACCAACAGGGCCCTCTCCCGGGAGAGCCCGAGCAGCAGGTCGAGCACCCCATCCCGCACAGCCCAATCCAGGCCAGCCGTGGGCTCATCGAGCAAGAGCACCTTTGGATCGCGGAGCAGTTGCACGGCCAAGGCCAATCGGCGCTGTTGGCCCCCGCTGAGTTCCTCAGGGGCGGGGGTGAGGGGCAGGTCGGGCAGACCCACCCGGGCGAGCACCGCCTGCAGGGCCTCTGTCGAGAGGCGGCGCTGGGCCAACCTGAGCTCCTGCCCCACCGTGAGGCCCAGGAAGTGGCGCTCTGGAAATTGAAACAGCAAGCCGCACAGCCAACGCCGCTGGCGGGAGGTCATCACCTCCCCATTCCAGCGGATCGTGCCCCCATCCATGTTGGCCAGGCCGCAGATCACCTCCAGCAGGGTGGTTTTGCCACTGCCGCTGCGGCCTGCCACCAGGGTTGGCTTCCCCGGCGCCAAACGCAGGCTGATGTCCCGCAGCACCGGTTGGGCGGAGGTGGCCGGGTGGTAGCGGACCGACTGAAGCTCGAGCATCTCGCCAGCTTGCCCTCCCGCCGGCTTCAACGGCGGGCCGCCTGAGGTGATCGGGGTGGCAGCCTGAGGCAACTTGCTGTGGGCTTGCCATGGACGTGCGCTTTCGCGAGGTGGATCCGTTCAACTGTTGGATCTGGATTCGTTTTGCCCATCCGCCCGGACAGGGGGAGCGCGCCTATGTGGAAACAGCCTTCGACAGCTGGTTTTTCCTTGGCAAACTCGGTGGCTTCAATGCCGAAAACCTGCAGGCCCATGAGGCTGGCGCCGATCTGAGCGATCTGGCCTGGGATGAGGAGATGGCGGAACAGGCCCTTCCCGCCCTGATGCACAACATGGGGGCGATGGAGTATCAGGGCCCCTGGGCGCGCTGTTGGCTGGATCTGGGCACGAGCGATGCGATCGCCCTCGACGTGCTCATCAACACCCTTCGGCAGCTCGATCACGATGTGGTGGAACTTTGTGAGCTGGTGATTGGCGGGCGCAATGAGGACTGGCCCATCGACGAGGAGCCCGAGGCCCTGTTTGACGACGGAGATGGGGGCCCGCCGAGCCGTCCCCGAACGTCGCTGCGCTGAGGAGAAGGGTGGCCATGGCTCGGGAGCGACGACGGCTGCTCATTCCTGCCGACCGACTGGCCGCTGAGGTTCCCCTCGCGGCGGCAGAGGCGCACTACCTGACTCGGGTGCTGCGACTGGCCGCGGGCCAGGGATGCGACGTGGTGGATGGGGCGGGACGCCGCTGGAGTGCCCTTCTGGTGGGGGGTGATCGCTTGCAGCTGGAGCAGCCCCTGGCCCATCCCCTCGAGCAGCAGCCGCGCAAGCCTCCCAGCTTGTCCCTGGCGGTGGCGCTGCCCAAGCAGGACGTGGAGCTGATCTGGCGCATGGCCACCGAACTGGGGATCGATCACCTCCAACCCCTCCAGGCGGAGCGCTGCGTGGTGCGCAACCGCTGGCCCCAAGAGCGCTGGCAGGCCATCCTGCGCGAAGCCACCGAGCAGAGCGAGCGGCTCTGGCTCCCCGAACTGGCCCTGCCCCAAACAGCCGCGGCCTGGTTCGCCCATCCATGCCGGGGCCTCAAGCTGCTCGCCAGCAGTCGGGGGGCAGGCTTGCCCCATCTCCTCGAGAAGCTGCAGAGCTGGGCCAGCCATCAGGCCGATCCAGCGTCCCGCCAGGATCAGGCCTGCCTGGCCATCGGGCCTGAAGGGGGCTGGAGCCCCGAGGAGGAGGCCACAGCCTTGCAGCATGGCTGGATCCCAGTGAGCGCAGGGCCCACCATCCTGCGAACGGCCACCGCTGCGGTGGCTGCCGCGGCCTGGATGGCGGGCTGGCGAGCCACACTCAGCTCTTCATCATCCCCCGCGCAATCTCCTTGAAGGTGCCCAGGTTGGCCCCTGCGGTTCGCCGGCGACGGGGCGTGGCGGCTCCTGGAGCCAAGCAATCGGGCGCGAAGGTGGCCAACGTGGGCGCCGGCCGGCTGGCCGCCTCAGCGGCCAATTGGGCAGCAATCTCCTCCGCGGTGGTGCGCACGGAAGCTGGGGCGGCAGCTGGCGCGGGGGAAGGGGGGGCCTGCACCGCTGGCGCAGGGGCGGCTGGAGCAGCGGCGGTGGCGGCGCTGGTGGTCGGTGCGGTTGGGGCAGCCGCTTTGGCCGCGGCCTTCTCCTCTTTGGCGGGCGTTGGCGCCGGGGGAGGAGGGGCGATCGTGACCTTCTGCTCGCTTGGCTTGCCTGCCTTGCCGTCTTGATCCGTGCCCTGCTGGCCCGTCAGATCGAGGAAAAACTTCTGCTTTCGGAAAAACATGGGCGGCGGCAGGAGCGCTATCCAGGCGATTATCCGCCACTGGCCACCGTTGGGCCCCAACCCTTAGACCTGTGCAACAGAGTCCGCCGGACCATGCTGCCGCTCTCGTTGTCCCTTCCCAGCCAGGAGGGCAGCCACTGGTTGGCAGCCCTGGCCATCAACGCCCTGCTGATCGCCCTGGCCCAGCGGGCACCGCTGCTCACCCGCCAGGGGTGGATCCACGCCGGCATTCTTGGCACGGTGCTCTGGGGCAGTCTGGGCTGGCGCGGTTGGCTGGCCGTGGTGGCCTATCTCGCCATGGGGTCGGCGGTCACCAAGCTGGGCTTCCGCACCAAACAGGCCGCGGGCCTGGCCGAAGCCCGTGGCGGAAGGCGGGGCCCGGAAAATGTCTGGGGTTCGGCCCTGGTGGCGGCCCTTCTGGCGGCGCTCACCCCCTTGGCCGGTCCCTGGGCCACGCTGCTGCTGTTGGGGTTTGCCGCCAGCCTGGCCGCCAAGCTGGCGGACACCTTCGGCAGTGAAATCGGCAAGCGCTGGGGCCGTCACACGGTGTTGATCACCAGCCTGCGGCCCGTGGCCAGGGGCACCGAAGGGGCGATCAGCCTGGAGGGCACGGCGGCCAGTGGCTTGGGAAGCGGGCTGATGGCGGGTGTGATGGCGGCTCTGGGGGTGATCGAAACCGCCTGGGCCCTGGCCGTGGTGGTGGTCGCAGGGTTGGTGGCCACCCTGCTGGAGAGTCTGATCGGGGCCACCCTGCAGCCGCGGTTCAGCTGGCTCACCAACGAGGTGGTCAACGGGCTGCAGACCCTGTTGGCGGCCCTTCTCGCCATGGCCGTTGCCCTGGTGGTGCCGGGGGTCCTCTGAGCCTGCGCCCCTGCAGGCGGGCTTGGTGCCCTCTTCAGGCGCGTTTCAGCCAACCCGGCGCCAGGACTGCTGCTGCTGGTGAGTCTTCAAGCCCCCAGGCGAAAGAGGCACAGAGCCGGGATGGCCAGAACCACCCTCCTGGAGCCACACCTCGCCCGACGCTTGCAGTTGTCGGAGGGCTGCGCTGCAGCGGCGCTCAGCCATGCGGGGATGGAGACCATGCTGGCGCCCCAACTCCACCCAGGTGCAGCCCAACGCCAGACGGGCGATCAGCAGCTGCCGCGGAAGAACATCCATTTCGGCCAGCTGGCCTTGCAACCAGGCCACTTGTGCACGACGGCGAACATCCAGGGGCGGCCGGGCCTCTTGCGGCAGCGAACGGGGATCAGCGAGATGGTCCAACCAGGTGGTGCTTTCGCCATCGGCGTCTGCGTTGCTGCACTGAAGCGCATCCAGGCTGAGCGGATGGCCGACCAGCCGGAGCCCCTCGGCTTCAGCGACCTCGCTCGCCGCGCAGCCCAGGGCTGCCGCCACCCCCTCCCGAGCGAGGGGAGGCAACCCCGCTGCCCGGCGCTCGTCCTGGAGCACCCTGGCCCGATGGCGCAATTCCCAGAGTTTGCGGGGGGGACGGAGCCAGGACTCCCGATCGCGCAACTCATGCTGAATCGCCCCGCGCACGTAGGGCACGGCGAAGGTGCTCAGGCAGCCGCTGCGGCGCCCGTCAAAGGCCTCCACGGCACGAATCAGCCCCTGGCAGCCCACTTGGACCAGATCGCAATACGGCAGCTGGCTGATCCCGATGAAGCGGGCCGCCACGCTGTGCACCAAACCAAGATTGGCTTCCACCAGGCGGTTGCGCCAATGCAGCCGGGTGGTCTCATCCGCACTGCTGACGTAGGCCGCCAACCAGCGATGGTTCTGCTGGTTCAGGGCGCGGCGATCCGTTGGGCTGTGCCGCCGCAGCGGCAGCTGGGGCGCCCGGGGGGCGTTGTGGGGGGAGTCGATGGAGCGTTGGGGGATGGCAGAAGGGGCCATGGCTCGACGGGATCAGCTGTTCTGATGGTCGTCAACGAGCCAGGGCCTGACCTCCACCAGCCAGGGGATTTCACTCTCCCCCGATCAGGGGAGGTGAAGTCCCCTGGCTGGTGGAGCCGAGCCGCCGCGCCACGCCCTGAAGCGGAGCGTGGCTCACCACCCCGCCGGGGTGGGCAGCTCCTGCAGGTGCAGACCAGCCCAGCCCATCAGGGCTGGCCAGCGCCGCACCCGCTCAAAAAGAAAGCCATGGCCGGCGCTGTTGCAGTGCAAACCATCCGCCGCCAGCCACTGCGGCCAATGGGGTTGTTCAAGAAACGCCCCAAGCACCGGCAGGAAAGGCACATCGGCCTCCATGCAGGCCTCCTCGAGGAGCCCCTCGTAGTGGCGCACATCGGCCAGGGAATACCAAAGCACCTCCGCCCAGGGCATGGCCTCCTCCAACACGGGAGTGAGCCCGAGAACGAAGACTGGCGCCAGCTTCCGGGCCTCCCGGAGCAGCTGCTCAAGGCCGAAGAGGAAGGCCTCCGGTGCCAGCTGCGGCCGACCGTCGGGCCGGCCGATCCGGGCCGTGTCGTTCAGGCCAACGGCAAGCAAGATGCCTTGGGGGATCTGCCGGCGCAATTCTCCACGGGCCCCCACTTCAGCGGGCAGCCTGGCCGCCACCCGTTCCAGCCCATCGCCGCGCACGCCGAGGTTGTAGAGCACAGGTCCGCCTGGCAGGCCCATCCAGTGCCGCCGCAGCCGCTCACACCAGCCCCCCTCATCCACATCCCCCCAGCCGAACACACCGCTGTCGCCCAGGACGGCGAGTTTCTTGGGAACGCCTAGGGGCATGCAGGGGAAGGGGAGAAAGCTCTGAGGAGCGGGGACAAGCGCTCAGAGCTGGGCCACGAAGGTGCTCAGGCGCTCCAGCCCATCCTGGATCGCCGCGTTGGAGGCTGCGCAGGACAGGCGAATGCAGCGATCATCCCCAAAGGCCACGCCGGGCACCACCGCCAACCCCACCTCATCGAGCAGGCGGTTGCAGAGGGTCATCGAATCCAGGCCCCAGTCGCTCACATCTGGAAACGCATAGAAGGCACCCTGGGGCGCCACCAGACGCACGCCAGGCACCGCGGCCAGTCCCTCATAGAGCAGCTGGCGGCGTTCGCTGAATCGGGCCGCCATCTCCCGCACGCAGTCGCGGGACCCCTGCAAGGCCGCCAAGGCGCCGAACTGGGCAAAGCTGCAGACGTTGCTTGTGGATTGGCTTTGCAGAGCGCTGGCGGCGGCCACCACATGGGAGGGGCCATGCAACCAGCCCACCCGCCAGCCGGTCATCGCCCAACCCTTGGCGAAGCCATTGGCAATGAAGATTCGATCCGCCAGGTCGGGCGCCAACGCCGCCAAGCTGTGGTGGGTGTGGCCCGGGGCAAGCAGGGCCTCGTAGATCTCATCACACACCACCGCCACCTGCGGGTGACGGCGCAACACCGCTGCGATGGCCTCCAGATCGGCGCGTGGCAGCACCATGCCGGTGGGATTGGAGGGGGAGTTGAGCACCAGCAACCGCGTGGTTGGCGTGAGGGTCGCCTCCAGCTCCTCAGCGCTGAAGCGGAAGCCCCGGCTGGCCTCCGTGCCCAACCACTGCACGGTGGCGCCGGCCAGCTCCGCCATGGGTGGATAGCTGAGCCAGCAGGGCGTTGGGATCACCACGCCGTCCCCTGGATTCAGCAACACCTGGAAGAGGTTGAAGAGCGCCTGCTTGCCCCCGTTGGTCACCAACACCTGATCCGCAGTGGCGGAAACGCCGTTCTCTTCACGGAGCTTGCAAGCAATGGCCGAGCGAAGGGCAGGCTCTCCCGAAACGGGTCCATAGCGCGTGTGGCCAGCCTCCAGGGCCGCCGCCGCCGCCGCTCGGATGAAAGGTGGGGTGTCGAAATCCGGTTCACCGGCGGAGAGGCTGCAGATGTTGCGGCCATCGGCTCGCAACTGCTTGGCTTTGGCGGCGATCGCAAGCGTGAGGGAAGGCTGCAGGGAGGCGGCCCTGACGGACAGCTTCAGCGGGGCCGACATCAGGGCAGGCACTGCAAAAAGGGATGCGTCATCCTGCCCTAGGCCAGCGGCCCGAGACCCTTCGTCATTTTTTCAGGAAACTTCATAACTCCAGCCGATGGCGCGCGCCGATTCCAACCGCTCTCCTGCCGCGCCTTCAGCAAAAATGCCTCGACGTTCCCGCCTGAAGCCACCGAATCTCCCACCATGCCCCCACCGGAGACCAATCCCGCCCTCACCACAGCGCTGACCGCCTTGGCACAGGGCTGTGCAACCTGCAACCGCTGCCTTCTGGCCGCTGGCCGCCAACAGGTGGTGGTGAGCCGCGGCAATCCAGGCGCTGCCCTGATGGTGATCGGCGAGGGCCCGGGCGCCCAGGAGGATGCGCAAGGCAAACCCTTTGTGGGCAGGGCCGGCCAGCTCTTGGATCAGATGCTCGCCAGTGTGGGGATCGACAGCAACCAGGACGCCTACATCTGCAATGTGGTGAAGTGCCGCCCGCCGGACAACCGCAAACCATCTCCCGAAGAGATGGCCGCCTGCCGCCCCTGGCTGCACGAACAGATTGCCCTGGTGAATCCCCCGCTGATCCTGCTGGCGGGCGCCACGGCGATGGAGGGGGTGCTGGGGGTGAAGGGGGGGATCACCCGTTTGCGGGGCCAGTGGCAGCAGGGGAGCGGCGAGGCCCTGGAGGGGCGCTGGCTCCTGCCGATCTTTCACCCCTCCTACCTGTTGCGCAATGCCTCCCGCGAGCAGGGAAGCCCGAAGTGGCTCACCTGGCAGGACCTCAAGGCCTTGAAAGGCAAGCTCGAGAGCCTGCGGCACGCCTCGAACGCTTGAGACCCCCATTTGCCTTGGAGCAGGAGGCTGTGGGCGAAGGGAGCGACCTTTGCTAAGCAGGTGGAGGTGCTGCCTGCCTCCCATGTCGCTCGCGTCCCTTGAGGCTTTCCTGGAGCAGGCGCACACCGATCAGCGCCTGCAGGAGTTGCTCTGCACGGCGCCCGACGCCGCCTCCGTGGCGGCCATTGCTCAAGCGGCGGGCTATCCCGTGAGCGAGCTGGACCTGTGGCAGGCGAGCGGCGCCAGTCCTGAGGACCTCCTGCCCTACCC
>JAYKHK010000066.1:0-6286 GCA_035284785.1 Cyanobacteriota bacterium
GGCTCACCCCCCTGCGGCTCACCCGGCCAAAGCGCTCCCCCATCCAGGTGAGCAGCTGAAACAGGCGCGCCTCCGCTGGACGGGTGCGGCTGAGCTTGAGCAGCGTGGAGATCTGCTGGCTTTGACGCACCAGGAAGGCTTCCCTTTCCAGGGTGTTGGGAGTGGCCTCCACCAGGCGGATCGCAGAGAGTGCCAAAAGCTGCAGGGGATCGAAGGCCATCAGCGCTGGGATCACCAGGTCCCCTGGCCCCCAGATCCCGAGCGTGAGTGATTCCCCCTGTTCACCCCAGCTGGCCACTCGCAGATAGCCCTCCTCAATCTTCCAGTTGAGGTTGCAGGGCACGGTGGAGCCCGGGTGCAGGCTGAGCTCAAGTTGGCGAGGTGTCATGACCGCATTCATGGCTGGGGAGAAAGACGGAATTGGCTGGAAGTGCTGGAGAAAGGCAAGATGAAATTGCAAGCCAAGCCAGTGTTTGCGACATGGCTAGTAGGATTTGAACACCTAAAAACTGTGTGGCACGTACCTTAGGGAGTGGTGCAGAACACCTGGCGAATCTTTCAAACAAGAGTCTCTGATTGCTTTGATCATTGCCCTTAATCAGATGGTTGCCGCCACCACATTGGGGAGTCGCCGTTTGATCGCCAGCCGCAAGGTGAGCTTGCTTGCATAGGGCTTCCTGGAGAGATCGGTCCGCCATCAGTTCTGATGGCGGACTTTTTTTTGGTGGCTGTTGCACAATGAAGTCGCCTTTTCTCCATCCGCCTCCATGCCTGCCACTTCGCCCTACCGCGGCGAAAGGGTTGCCCTGGCGACGCGCCACGGCAAGGAGCGAGTGATCGCCCGGGCCCTGCGCTGGGGGCTTGGCGCCGAGCTCCTCCACGTGCAGTCGG
This sequence comes from Cyanobacteriota bacterium, assembly GCA_035284785.1. Taxonomy (GTDB): domain Bacteria; phylum Cyanobacteriota; class Cyanobacteriia; order PCC-6307; family Cyanobiaceae; genus Cyanobium. Next base: position 892 of record JAYKHK010000066.1, read on the forward strand.
TGGATACCGATGTGTTGGGATCCTTTTGCGGCCAGGTGCGGCGGCAGGGCAGCGCCCTGCAAGCCTGCTTGGCCAAGGCGGAGGTGGCGTTGGAGCAGGGCGGCACCCTTTGCGCGATCGCCAGCGAAGGCAGCTTTGGCCCCCATCCCCACCTGCCGTTTCTGGCCGCAGGCTTGGAATGCGTGGTGTTCCTCGACCGCCGTCTGGGCCTCACGATCAGTGAACAGGGCCTGGCGCGACGCACCAACTTCGCCCACCGGCTTGTGGAGGCTCCTGGTTCCACCGGGCCAGACCCAGACTTTTTGCGCTGGCTCAAGCAGGTGGGATTTCCCAGCCATGCCTTGATGGTGCGCCCGGCCCCTGGCTCAGCTTGCCAACCTGAGCTGGCGTGGCCAGTGGAGAAGGGGTTGCATCAGTGGGAGCTTTTGCAGAGTGCCATCCAGCGAGCGGCCGCGGCATCCGCCGATGGGTTGGCCCTGGTGGAAACCGATATGCGGGCCCACTGCAATCCCACGCGCATGGCCGCGATCCGTGAGCTGGTTTTTCGGCTGGTGCGGCGCCTGGCGACCCCATGCCCGGTTTGCCACGCACCCGGCTGGGGGTTGGTGGATCAGCGGCCGGGGTTGCCCTGCGGAGATTGCGGAAGGCCTACGGCCTGGTTGCTCGCCCAGGTCTGGGGATGCCAGCGCTGCGACCATCGCCAAGAGAAGCCCCGGCCCGATGGGTTGCTTCGGGCCGATCCAGGCCAGTGCCAGTGGTGCAACCCCTAGCTCTGGTTGTCAGCCACCCTGTTCAAGCTTCTGGTTCCTGCTCTTTCGAGGCGGCCTCGCCATGGCTGGGAGGTTGGGCGGTGTCTGGCAGCTCGACCACCAGAATTTTGTCGACGCGCTTGCCATCCATATCCATCACCTCGAAATTGAGGCCATCCCAGCGAAAATGCTCTCCGGCCATGGGGATGCGGCCCAATTGATGCATCACAAATCCACCGATGGTGTGGTAACCCCCCGAGACTTCATCCGGCAATTCCTCCCGATCCACGAGCGCTTTGAAATCGCCAATGTCGAGAGAGCCATCCAACAGCCAGGAGCCGTCCTCCCGCTGAATCACCAGCGGTTCCTCCTGATCCTCTGCGGAGGGGAGATCGCCCACGATCGCCTCCATCAGATCGTTGAGGGTCAACAGACCCTCAATGCCTCCGAATTCATCGGTGACCAAGGCGATGTGCACCCCGGTTTCGCGGAACTGCTCGAGCACATTGAGGGCCCGCATGTTTTCGGCCACAAAGAGAGGGGGTTGCAGCATCGATTCCAGATCCACCGGCTGGTTTTCCACCACGGCTGTCAGCAGGGTGCGGATGCGGATCGTGCCCACACAATCGTCCAGGCTGCCCCGAGCGACTGGAAATCTGGAGTGAGTGCTTTCCAGCACCTCTTTGAGCGAGAGCTCGAGGGGCTCCTCCAGATCCAGCCAAGCGATTTCCGTGCGGGGCGTCATCATCGACTTGATCGGGCGATCGCCCAGGCGAAACACCCGTTGCACCATCTCGTGCTCCGCCTCTTCAAACACTCCGGACTCCGTGCCTTGCCGGATCAGCGCCTTGATTTCTTCCTCCGTGATTTCGGGTTCTTCGGAGGCCCTCACCCCCAGCAACCGCAACATCCCATCGGTGGAGCCGCTCAGGATGTGCACGAGCGGTGCGGTGAGGCGCGACAGGAAGCGCATGGGCCCGGCCACCTGGCAGGCAATGGCTTCTGGATTTCCGAGGGCGATGCGCTTGGGCACCAGCTCGCCGATCACCAAGGAGAGGTAGGTGATCACCGAAACCACCAGGGCCAGGCTGAGTAATTCGCTGGAACCCCGCAGGGCCGGGATGGTGTCGAGCAGGGGCTTCAGCCGCTGGGCAATCGTGGCACCACCCAGGGCACCGCTGAGGATGCCGATCAGAGTGATTCCCACCTGCACGGTGGAGAGGAAATCATTGGGCGAATTGGCCAGCTTGAGCGCTTTTCGCGCTTTGCGATTGCCTCGATCGGCTAATTGCTCTAGGCGTACTTTTCTTGCAGAAACAATGGCGATCTCTGATCCAGAAAAGATTCCATTTGCTATCTGCAAAAGAAGAATCAAAAGACACTCGCTGACGAGTGAAGACACGTTGACGGCAAAAATGAGAGCCGAGTATAGCAGCAGTCTTGGATTTCACTTGGAAAATGTGATGCACCCCAGCAAGCCCCGGGGATGTATGGGCAATGTTTCATCTTTTCTGCTGATTTGGGCTTTGCGATCTGACGCAGCGATAGAGGCGCGCCGACGCGGGGGGGGCCGCCCCGTCCTGCGGGACGGCCAAGGGTTGGCAGCGGGCTCCCGGCAGCTCGGGAGGGGTTGGTTCCGCTGTGACCAACACCACAGATCCCTGTTCCATAGACGTGCCATCGGCCTGGCCTTGCTTGGCCAGGAAGGTCTGGAGGCTGTCGTCCTCCCAGCGGCGCAGCCGCTGGCCCGCATACCAGTTCAGGCTGGGGCGTTCCTCCAACGCCCACAGGCGGGCCGATCCCTCGGGCTGTTGGAGCACCGCCTTGGCGATGGGGCGCACGGGCCATTGTTCATTGAGCTCCCAGAGCCAGAGCGGGCCGCTCATCAACACCAGCAGGGTGCCCCATAGCCCAGCCACCAGAAGGATGGCACCCGATTGGCGGCGTCTTGGCCGCTTTGCCAGGAGCAGGGCTCCTCCCACGAGCAGGGCGAGCCCGCCTGAAGCGGCCACGGGAGCCAGGGGTTGGAGGGAGGTGTTGGCGGTGGCGATGGCGACGAGGGCCAGGGCGAGGAGCAGGGCACCCAGGAGGGCCCAGAACGCCGGAATCCTGCGGCTCAGGGCTGGCCAGGCTGGTTGCAGCGGCGGCTGGCGATCCACCAACCACACCAGCGCAGGGCCGCAGGCCAGAACAAGCGGTGGCCACAGCAGCAGGCTGTACCAGGGCAGCTGGGTGCGGAGGGGCAACACCAAAACGGCCGTGATGGCCGTGGTGCCAAGGCACCAGCGGCCCGCCGGGCTGCGGCGCTCTCTCCAGGCCAGACCCATCGCCCCAGGCCAGAGCGCCAGCCAAGGCCAGCCCCCTTCCAACACTTCCGTGACGGGCATCAAGGGGCCGCCGTTGTGGCCCTCCAGCCGAGCCTGCAGCCTGGCGAAGCCCTGGCTCCCCCACATCTGCCAGGCATCGGAGCCCCGCACCAGAAGATGGGCCCCATGCCAGGCCAGGCCAGGCAGCAGGCCGATCGCCACCCCGCTCAGCAACCAACGCCAGTGGCGCCAGTGAAGCTGGCGATCAAAGGCCCGCAAACAGAGGGTGGCGGCAAGGAGGGGGAAGGCCAAGGGAGCCTTCAAGAGCAGCAGGGCTGAGGTCGCCAGCCCCACGCAGGCTCCATGCAGCAGCAGCGACCCGCGCCGATGGTTTGGGCTGAGCACAGCCCACCAAAGCACAAGAATGGCGGCCAATTGGCTGCCATCCAGCATCACCAGGCGGCCGTGGCGGGCCAGGGGCATCAGGGTGAGGGCCATGGCGGCGCTCGCCAGCGCAACGGCAGGTTGATGGGGGCGCAGCCGGGCCTGCACCAGGCCCACCAGGGGCACCACGGCGCTGGACAGCAGGGCGGGCACGAGGCGCAGCAGCCATTCAGGGGGCAGGGCGCTCGGCGCGGCGCCGCTCAGCGCTCGCCAGATCTCAATCGCTGCCGCGATCAACAGGTGGAGTCCCGGCGGCTTGTTGAGGTAGGGATCACCCCAGGCCGTGGGCAGCAGCCGATCGGGCCAGGGCCGCTGGGAGGCTTCCAAGGCAACTCGGGCCACGATGGCCTCATCCCAGTCGCGCAAGGGCAGCTGGCCCAGACCCACCACGGCGAGAATGATGGCGAGCAACCAAAGACCCGTCAGGCTTCGTCCCAGGCTTGGTTGGGCGCTCGGGTGGGGGAGGGGAGGGGTCAAAGCAGGTCGCTGAGGGCCCCGGGCGGATGGCTAGAGGCTGGCTGATGGCCCAGGAGCTGAAAATCCTGAAACTCAAAACCTGGACCCACACAGCAGCTCACCAGGGTCCATGCGCCTGGGCAGCGAGCCGCTTGCCACCAGCCAGCGGGCACCACATGAACCGGTTGGGCAGGTTCGTGTGGATCTTCTTCGGAGACCGGCGAAGACCCGAGGGGGCCGAGCTTCAGTCGTTGCGCGACCCCTCCAGCTGGCGGCAGGATCCAGAGGTCCAAGGGGTCGCCGCCGGCGTGGTGCCAGGTTTCGTCCGCACCGATCACGCGATGCCAGCGGCTGATCTCCCGGGAGCCCAACAGAAACCAGATCAAGGTGAGGGCGGCTCGTTGTTGGCCATCGTCCCGATGCACCTTCATGGCGCTGCGATGGAGTTCGCGATACCAACCTCCCTCGGGGTGGGGCTGCAGATGTAGCAGCTTCACCAAGGTTTCAAGGCTGTAGCCAGCAGAATCAAGCACGGGGTGCGATCAGGGAATCGGTGAGATCAAGATCCGGTGGATAGGAGGCATCTCGCATGTCCATGTGGTTGCGGATCCGGATGAACCCCTGCCGAGAGATCGTTTGCGAGGGCGAATGAAGGAGCTGGAAGGGGCTGTTGCCCATGAAGGCTGCCCAACCGGCGAAGGAGCTGGGTGGGCTGAGGATCATGTCGCATTGCGAGAGGGCGGCACGATTTTCAAGATCGCTTCTGCCGCGAAACTCGTAGCAGATGTCGTTCAGACTCGCGAGGTTTAGCTCTGCATCGCTGCAGATGAAAAATCCCACTCTTTGCTGGGGGTAAAGCCGGGCGGTTTGCTTGATCCACTCGATGTAAGTTGCCGTTTCAAAATAATATTTCCCTCCCATCCATTGATCAAAGCCTCCATGGCGGATCACAACGCCGATCACCAGATCACAGCTTTGGCGCAGACGATTGACGGGCGCCAGCGCCTCGGACGTGTTGCCGAGAATCTGTTTGAAATATGCTCTGATTTTGTCGGCATGGCGCTCCATGGAAACACTGGAGATCATCAGCCATCCGCTCAGCAAGATGACGTGCTTATTGTTGGCCCACTCTACAAAATTGGGCTGGTCTAATTCCAAGCGTTCAATTCCATCAATGCTGATGGCTCCCCACTGGCTAGGTGAGTGCGATGAGCTGGCAACTGACAGGCCAACCCAGGCTAGATGTTGCAGGATTGTTTCAAGCCAATTGCCAGGCAGATAGGGCAGATTTGGCGGTGGGTAGCAGGCCACGGCCCCCGCCCTGGTGCCGGCAAACACCGCCCGCCAGGGATGGAAAGCAGGGTTGATGACAATCGCTTTGTGCTCGATCGCAAATGCGATGATATTGGCATAAAGAAAGAGTCGATTGCCTAGATTGCC
>JAYKHK010000067.1:0-9381 GCA_035284785.1 Cyanobacteriota bacterium
GCGTCATAGCGGCGGATCAAGCGCTGCATCCGTCCTGCCTCAGGAAGCCAGCCCCCTTCCAGGACAAACCCCTCCCGGTGACTCACTTGACCCGGCAGGGCGCAAAAGCCCCCGTCGGGGAGCAACCTCAGGTGCTGCAGATCGGCAGCCCCAAGTTCCAACTCCCTGGGCTGCAGATCGGGTTCCGGCCAGTCGGCCGTGATGGTGGCCGCCTCCCCCTGCCATCGCCCCAGCAACTGTTCCGCCGTGGTGGCAGGACCCTCAAGAGCGTTGGTCCCCGACCGGAACTCGCGGATCAACACCAGATGATCAAACGCTCCAGTCGGCTTGTAGAGCACCACCAGGCGATGGCGTCGATCCGCGTCAATGAAGCCAAACTCGCCGCCAAAGACGGTGTTCGGTGCCACCTGCAGGGATCCTTTGCAAAACGTGCCCGTCTCAAAAAACACCACCTGGCGGCCTAACGAGCGGTAATCCTGCTGGATGTCTCTTGTAGGGGGGCCCATCTCTCCATCCGGACCCCCACCAGGTGCAAGCGGGGAGCCCGGTGGCCAACGGCGCAGGCTGAAACGCACCAGTTGATTGTCCTCTGCGCTTTCCAGGCTGAGGATGGAGGGTGAGATGTCGACCCAGTGGCCGGCCCCATCAAGGGTGGCGAAGGAGCCGCGCCATTCACCAAGATTTTGCAGGAAGTTTTGCCATTGGCTGGCCATGGGGAAGGGAGAGGGACGAACGGGGAGGCGGGATGACGGGCGGCGTTCCGGGGCGAGGATCCGGCGGACCATGACCCTGCCCGGAGGCTAGGGGGTCAGATCGCCTGAACGGGACGACGACGGGCTGCTCCGCAGGCCCAGCGCCAACAGGGCGGCACTCACCAGCAACACCATCGTGGAGAGAACCTGGATCTGAGGGGAAATCTCCCTCTGGAACGCACCAGCCAGATACAGGGGCAAGGTCACCGTTTCACCAGCGGTGAAGCTGCTGATCACGTAATCATCAAAGGAAAGCGAAAAAGAGAGCAGGCCCGCCGCCAGCATCCCGGGCGCCAACAGCGGCAGGGTCACCCGCCGGAAGGCTGCCAACGGCGTCGCTCCGAGATCCTGGGCAGCCAGCTCCAGATTCCAATCAAAACCGGCCAGCCGTGCCTTGAGGGTGAGCGTGGCGTAGCTCAAGCAAAAGAGACTGTGGGCGAGCAACAGGGTGAAGGGCCCCCGCTGCAGATTCAGCCCCACAAACAGATAGAGCAGGGCTGCGGCCAAGACAATCTCCGGGTTGGTCAAGGGAAGGGCGACAAGCAGCTCGATCGCCCTGGCGCCGCGCACCCGCGCCCGGCTCAGCCCCAGAGCCATCAACCCCCCCAAAACCACCGCCACCAGAGCGGCAGCGAGGGCCAGGGCAACGCTGGCGAAGAACGCCTCCGTGAGAGCCCGATCCCGCAAGGGGTGCAGCCAATTGTTGAGGGTGAAGCCCTGCCACACCAAGTTGAAACGGCCCCGCGGCGCGTTGAAGCTGAAGAGCACCGTGACAGCGATGGGGGCATACAGCAAGCCGTAGACCAAGGCACCCCAAAGACCCAACCACCAACGGCCAACACCTTTCATGGCAGGGGCAGCTCTTGGAGGCCGCGACGGCGCAATTGCCACACCCCCAGGCTGATCAACACCATCAGCAGAAGGGTGAGGGCAGCGGCCTTCGGCGCCTGGAGCTGCACCAGCAACAAGCTCTCGATCGTGTTGGCGATCATCTGCTGATTGGGCCCCCCCAGAAAGCGAGGGTTCACCACATCACCAGCCGCTGGAATCAGGCTGAGCAGCAAGCCCGCGTTCAACCCTGGCAGGGACAGTGGCCACACCACCCTCCAAAACCGTCCCATGGGACCGGCGTGCAGATCGGCAGCGGCCTCGAGCAGTTGGGGCTCGATCCGCTCCATGGCCACCACCAAGGGCAACACCAAAAACGGCAATAGGTTGTAGAGCAGGCCAAGAATCACCGAGGCAGGGGTGTGGAGCAAGCGGCCGCCTTCGAGCAGGCCAAGCCGGTTGAGCCCTTCACGGAGCCCCAGGGCGTTCAACAGCTGGAGCAGGGGGCCCTGATCCCCCAGCAGGGTCGTGAAGGCGATGGCCCGCACCAGATAGGAGGTGAAGAAGGGAAGCACCACCAGTGCCACCAGCAGGGGGCGCCAGCGGCCCCCATGGAAGCGAATGGCATAGGCCAAGGGGTAGGCCAACGCGACGCCCAGGGCCGAGGCGACTGCGGCGAAAGCAAACGATCGCAGCAGAATCGGCCCATACAGCCTCAACACCTCCAGGTAATTGACCACGCGCCAGCGGAACTCGGTGTGCAGGCTGAAGCGATCCACCGGCTCGGAGAGGGAGAGGGGCACCAAGGCGATCACCGGCAACAGGTAGAGGCAGGTGAGCCAGAGCAGGCCCGGAGCCAACAAGGGCCAAGAGCCCCAGCGACGACCTTCCGGCCGGGGCTTAGCCCTCGGTGATGCGAGCAAAGCGCTCCTCCCATCTGGCCTCTTGCTCCTCACTGAGGGGCCCGAAGATGTGCAGCCGCTGCTCCATGGCGGCATCGGGGAACATCAGGGGGTTCTTGGCCAGCTTGGCCGTGGCCGGATCGGCGGCCAGCACCTCGCGCACCCCTTCCACAGGGGAGATGTATTGCACGGCAGCCGCGATGCGGGCCGCCTGGCGGGGGTCGTACACCCAGTTGAGCCATTGGGCCACCGCCTGGTGGTGACGAGCACCCTTGGGCATGATCATCACGTCAGCCCAAAGAATGCCGCCGCTGTCTGGCACCACGAAACGCAGATCCGGCTGATCCAGCGCCAGCTGGGCCACATCACCCGACCAACCGATGCAGGCGGCCAGGTTCCCCGCCAGCAGATCGTTTTGATAATCATTGCCCGTGAAGCGGCGGATCTGGCCATCGCGGCGGGCCTTCTCCAGCCGTTCGAAGGCCGGCTGAGCCGCCTCCCAGGTGGGGCGAGTGACATCCTTGCCATCGGCAAGCATCAGCAAGCCCATGGTGTCGCGCATCTCCAACAGGGCCGACACGCGCCCTTTGAAGGCGGGGTCGAAGAGATCATCCACACTCCGCAGCTGCCGTCCGGTGGCTTTGATGTTGTAAACAATGCCGGCGATGCCCGATTGCCAAGGCAGGGAATAGAGCTGGGTCGGATCCCAGGAGGGGTTGCGCAGGGGGGGGCGAAGATTCTTGACATTGGGCACCTCCGCCAGCGGCAGCGGATCCAGCCAACCGAGCCGGATCATCCGTTCAGCCATCCAGGAGGTGAGCACGATCAGGTCTTGTTGGAGAAGCTGACCTCCGGCGAGTTGGGGATGGATCCGGGCAAAAAACTGCCGCACATCATTGATGTCCTCGCTGTAGCGCACGCGGATGCCTGTGGCCTCCTCAAAACGCTTCACCGTGCCGGGCAGACCTGGCTGGTCGGTGTCGATGTAGAGGGGGAAGGAGGAGATCACCAACTCCTTGGCGCTTCCGGCCTGTGGCCCGCCACGTGGAGCGCAGGCCTGCAGCAAGGGAGGCCCTAGCCCCGCCGCCCCGACAGCCAGGGCAAGGCGCTGCAGGAAGTGACGACGACTGGATCGGGAGGTGAAGGTCATGACAGGACCCCGTGGCTCAGGGGATGCCATCGGGGAGGGCATGGGTGTCGGAAGGATCCCAAACGCACCAAAACTCCTTACCAACGGCAAGATTTTGCGGAAGATTAACGCTGGTCGCAATCGCCACCAGTGATTGCGGGGACGCATCCAGCCGCACCTCCAGGGTGGGTCCATGAAATGCCACCTCCTTCACCCGCGCGCGCACCCCCTGTTGACCAGCTTGGGGAGGGGTGAGGCTAAGAGCCAGCCGTTCAGGGCGCAGCAAGCGGCAGCCCACCCCATCCGCCGCCGGGAGCAGGTTGGCGGCACCGATGAAGCGGGCCACGCTGGCGCTGCGAGGTCTGTCGTAGAGCTCCCGCGGCGTGCCCACCTGCTCCAGTCGGCCCTGGTGCATCACCGCCAACCGATCACTGAGGCTGAGCGCCTCCTCACGGTCATGGGTGACAAGGAGGAAGGCGATGCCCACCTCCCGCTGAATGCGCTTCAGTTCGGAGCGCATGGCCTGCCTCAGATTTGGATCGAGGGCAGCCAAAGGCTCGTCCAGCAACAGAGCCGCCGGGGCGTTCACCAGCGCCCGTGCGAGCGCCACCCGCTGCTGCTGACCCCCGGAGAGCTGGTGGGGATGGCGCCGAGCCAACTCCAAGAGGCCCACCACCTCCAGCGCCTGCCCCACCTGCTGGCGAATCACAGCCGGCTCCAAGCGGCGGGAGCGGGGCCCGAAGGCCACGTTGTCCCACACGTTCAGGTGGGGGAAGAGCGCATAGTTTTGAAACACCAGATTCACCGGCCGGCGATGGGGAGGCGCAGCGGTGAGGTCGAGGCCTTGCAGCAGGATGCGGCCTTGCTGGGGCTGGTCAAATCCAGCGATCAGGCGCAGGGTGGTGGTCTTTCCGCAACCTGAAGCGCCCACCAGGGAGAAGAACTCCCCTTTGGCGATCGCCAGGCTCACATCCTTGAGAGCCAGGGCGGAGCCATAACGACGGCTCACGCCCTCCAGGGCAATCACGGTTTCGGCGGCCGCGCCGGCCTTGGGGTTGGAATTCAAAGAAGTCAACCCAGCTGGGGGCGGGGACGATCTCTCTAGCAAGTCCTACCTCCGCGTTGTGCCGATAGCCAACAGCCGTGAAGATGGCCACCAGATCGCTGCACAAGGCCCAATCAATGGCATCCGTCGATGTGGTGGTGGTGGGAGCGGGTCTCTCGGGCCTGGTCTGTGCCCGAGAGCTGCTGCGCAGAGGGCTCGACGTACGGGTGTTGGAAGCCCGGGAGCGGACCGGCGGGCGACTGCACAGCGCGACCACCTCTCAAGGCCTGGTGGTGGATCTGGGGGGGCAGTGGGGAGGTCGAACGCACCACCTGCTCAAAGCCTTGCTGGATGAATATCAGCTGAATCCCTTCCCGGCGTTTTATGAGGGCGACGGGATCTTCCACTGGCAAGGGGTCGCCCATCGGGCAGGCCTGGAAAACGACTTTTCCAGCAGCCTGGTGTTTTTCCGGCCAGACGCTCTGCCCCTCCCCCCTGAGCAGATCGTGCAGACCCTGCAACTGCAGCGGGAATTCCACCACCTGGTGGAGCAGGTGCCCCCAGCCACCCCCTGGACCGCCCCCGGCGCCTTGCAGCTGGATCGCACCACCATCGCTTCCTGGCTCAGCCGTCGACGGGCCTGCCCCCTGGCGCGCTACCCCTTCAGTTGGCTGACGCGGGTGGGGGGGTCGGGGGGCTTCGAGCCATGGGAGAGCTCCATGCTCCACCTGGCCTGGACCCAGTCGGTCGCCCCCCAGCATGAGTCGCCGGAAGCCTGGCTCGTGGAAGGGGGGATGGGCCAACTGGCCCAACGGCTCACGGAGGAACTGGCCCCTTGCATCCAGCTGCGGGCGCCGGTGGCGGCCATCGAGGAGACGGCAGCGGATGTGCGGGTGCACCACGGCAGCGGGGAACGGCTGGATGCTCGGGCCGTGGTGGTGGCCATCCCACCGCCGCTGCGAGGGGCCATTCACTTCAGCCCACCCTTGCCAGCCACCCTGACGGGCCTGCTGCAACGCTCGCCGATGGGCGCGATGGTGAAGGTGCTCGCCGTCTATCCCGAAGCCTTCTGGCGTGAGGATGGGCTCAACGGCCTGGGCATCGGCAATCTCCCCACGCTGGAGCTCACCAGCGATTGCTCCCCGCCCGGGGGCAAGCCCGGCCTGCTGGCGGGGTTCATCGCCGCGGAGCGGGCCGTGCAGTGGCAGCAGCAAGCCGCGGCGCCACGCCGCCAGGCCGTGCTCTCCGATCTGGAGGCCTATTGGGGAGCCAGGGCCGCCTCCCCACTGGAGCTGATCCTGCAGAACTGGAACGAAGAGCCCTGGAGCGCAGGGGCCTTCACCAGTTTTCAGATCCCGGGCACCTGGAGCACCTACGGAGCGATCGGGCAGCAACCCCACGGCAGGGTGGTGTGGGCCGGCACAGAGGCGGCCCTGCGCTGGCCGGGCTATTTCGAAGGCGCCATCGAGGCTGGGCTGGCGGCAGCCAGACGGGTGGGACGTTGACGCCTCCCTCAGACCCAGGAGGATGGAAGCCCACGCGCACCCCAACCCGCTTTGGCCCCTACGCTCACCTTGAGCAACAGCGAGTGGGCCTTTGGCCTCACCCTGCTCGCAGGGCTCTCCACTGGGATTGGCAGCCTGATTGGCTTAGGAACCAGCCGGCCCAACCCGGCTTGGCTCACCCTCTCGCTCGGCTTTTCCGCCGGCGCCATGGTGTTCGTTTCGCTGGTGGAGATTCTCCCCAAGGCCCGCCTTGTGCTCACCCCCCTGCTCGGCACGCGCTGGGGGTATGGGGCGGCGGTGCTCGCTTTTTTCACGGGGGTGGCCGCCATGGCCATCGTGGATGGCTGGCTGCCAGTACATGAACCCAGCCAAGCCATCGGGCATCTCCACACCCCAAGAGATGCCGCGTCTGCTGCCAGCCTTGGCGAAGGGATGCACCCTGCAGCCAGCCCAGCCAATCGGCGGCGTCTTGTGCGCATGGGACTGTTTGCCGCCCTGGCCATGGCGATCCACAATTTCCCTGAGGGGCTCGCCACCTTTCTCGGCGCCCTCTCCAACCCGCGGTTGGGAGTGAGCATCGCCGTGGCGATCGCCATTCACAACATCCCGGAAGGGCTGGCCGTTTCAGCGCCGGTGTATTTCGCCACCGGCAGCCGCCGCAAAGCGTTTTGGCTGTCGTTTCTCTCCGGTTTGGCCGAGCCATTGGGAGGGCTGTTGGGCTTTCTGGTGTTTCGCTCGTTTCCCAATCCTCTGATGTTTGGGCTGGTGTTCGCCAGCGTGGCCGGAGTGATGGTGTATGTGTCGCTCGATGAGCTTCTCCCCGCCGCCCGGGAGTATGGCGCCCATCATCTGGCCATTAGCAGCCTGATGGCGGGCATGGCGGTGATGGCCCTCAGCTTGGTGCTGCTCGCTTGAGGGAAACAACGCCAGATCCATCGGTTGAAGTGGTTTAAATGAAGAGGAGACTCCGTTTCGAGAGGACCTTCAATGGCTCCCTTCCACTGGCAAGCATCCGCTCCTGGAGCCCCCCTCGAACGGGTGGAAGCTACGCCGCAGCAGCCTGGCCCCGAGGAGCTGCTGCTGGAGGTGCTCCACTGCGGGCTATGCCACAGCGATGTGTCCATGATCGACAACAGCTGGGCCCTCAGCAGCTACCCCTTGGTGCCGGGCCATGAGGCCGTGGGGCGGGTGATCGCGGTGGGGGAGGGGGTGGATTCTGGCCTGATCGGGGAGTTGCGCGGGCTGGGCTGGTTTGCGGGCAGCTGCAGGCACTGTGAGCAGTGCCTGGCGGGCCGAGCCAATCTTTGTCCAAACGCCAAATCAACCATCGTCGGTCGCCCGGGAGCCTTCGCGAGCCAGGTGAAAGCCCATCAAGACTGGGCCATTCCTGTGCCAGCGGCTCTGAGCGCCGCCGACGCCGGCCCCCTGTTTTGTGGTGGGATCACCGTCTTTGCTCCCTTGATCGATGAGGGGGTGTCCCCCACGGCGCGGGTGGCGGTGATCGGTGTAGGGGGGTTGGGTCACCTGGCGCTGCAATTTTGTCGAGCTTGGGGCTGCGAGGTTGCGGCCGTCACCACCTCTGCAGCCAAAGGGGAGGAAGCCAGGCGCCTGGGTGCTCACACCATCGTGCCCTTGGCCGATCTGGCCGACCAGGCGGGGCGGTTTGATCTGATCATCAACACGGTCAACAAGCCGCTCGATTGGCCCGCCGTGATCGGTGCCTTAGCCCCCCTGGGCCGGCTTCACCAGCTGGGGGCCGTGCTCGAGCCCATCCCCGTCAGCGCCTTCGATCTGATCATGACGCGTCGGGCGATCACCGGCAGCCCCACCTCGTCTCCGTCGAGCCTGCGCAAGATGGTGGAGTTCTGCGCCCGCCACCAGATTCAGCCGGTGGTGGAGCACCTGCCCATGGACCAGATCAATGAGGCCATCCGCCGCCTGAGGCTGGGGGATGTGCGCTTTCGTTTTGTGCTGGACGGCCCCGCCTGAGCAGCCGGGTTGGCGCGCTGCTGTTCAAGGGGAAGCGTTGCTGGTTGGATAGGCAGCCGTTCTCCCCTGCGCGACACCATGGGCACCCTGGTGCTAACAGCCCTCGCCGCTCTTTTGGGTTATGGCCTGGGCCAAGGGGTGCCCCGCCTGATGCGGCGCTCCGGTGCGCTGGCTCGGCGCTCCCAGGCCAACCAGCTCGCCCTGGCCACCCTGTTGCTCACCCCCTGGATCGTGGCAGTCGCTGGAGCTCTTTTGGTGTGGATCAAACCCTGGCTGCTGGTGCCCCTCATCGGCTACGGGGTGGGGATGGCCTGGGGGCGGCGCAGAATCGGGCTCTGATCCCATGGCGGCTTTGAACATGCACCCAACCTGGCGATTCCGGTGCCCTGCCCTTTTGCTCACGGTCGCCTTGGCTCTGGGCCTGCCCTCTCCCCTGGCCGCCCGCGCTGAACTTCCCCCCTGGGCGTATGCGGAGCAACAACGCCAAGCGCCGGTGGTGGTGGAGCTGGAGGTGCTCAGGGCGGCCCAGGTCGCCAGCCAGTGGCAGGTGCTTGGCCGGGTGGTGAAGGTGATTCGCCAGCCCAGCACGGGTCGCCTCCACTCCAACCAACGGCTGATCATCCGCTACCCCCTGCCGGAGGGGCGCAGCGCAGGGATGGTGGGCCCCGCACCGGTGCCCTTGCTCCACCGGGGAGAGAAGGTGAGGGCTTGGATTCAGCCCCTGCCAGGGGAACTCGGCAACTTTGCGCCTGCAGCAGGGGGGAGGTCGTTTGGGCCACCGATGGAAGAGGTGGTGGAGCCCAAGTGAGAAAGGTTGGGGGCGCCCGATCAGGGCGCCCTTCGCCGGATGAATCAGCAGGTGTCCACAAGGGCGCTGCCTGCCTCGGCGATGCATCCGGTCTAGCCAGGTCAGGGCGGCCCGCAGGCAAGACTGAGCCGCTCTTTCACCTGGCCCTTCCGCAGGGGCAGCGTCGATGCCTGCTTGGCCCTTGATTGGGCAAGCGGTACGGACAACCCACCCCCAACCTCTTCACACTGGGTTACAGTTCCCTCAACATTTCTCAACCTTCCATGGCTGACCCCACCCCCCGCTTCGGATTCGTTGCTTTCGCTGAAACCTGGAATGGCCGCTTGGCCATGCTGGGCTTTGTGATTGGCCTGGCCACCGAGCTTCTCACCGGCCAGGGCATCCTCTCCCAGATCGGCCTGGGCTGATTGCCAGCTCCCACTG
>JAYKHK010000068.1:0-31027 GCA_035284785.1 Cyanobacteriota bacterium
GTGATCGAGGTGGTCCTCACCTTCTTCTTCCTTCTCGTGATTCTTGGCGCCACCGATCGGTTGGCTCCTACCGGCTTTGCAGGTGTGCCCATCGGACTGGCGCTGACCCTGATTCACTTGATCAGCATTCCTGTCACCAATACCTCTGTGAACCCAGCCCGTAGCACGGGTGTGGCTGCATGGGTTGGCGGCGATGCCATGGGCCAACTCTGGCTTTTCTGGTTTGCGCCGATTCTTGGCGCTTTGCTGGCCGGCTGGGTGCACAGCGCCTTCCTGAGCACTGAAGCTGATTATTGATCCGCCAAAGTCTTGGCAATTTGCTTGGGGCTCTTCGGAGCCCCTTTTTTGTTGTCAGCGCCAGAGAGATCCCGGAACGCCAAACATGCACTGGGGCACTTAGCGGCCCTCAGCTCTCGTTAAAGCCATGAGGGCCTCCAGCAGCAGATCCAAATCCTCTGACGTGGTCGTTACGTGGGTGCAGGCTCGCAAACAGCTCGGATCCTTGAGGCTGCGCAGCCATATGTTCTGGCCACCCAGCTGGCTCACCACCTGCTCTGGCTCCATCAGAGAGCCATCTCGACGCTGGAGCTGGAAGCTCACCAGGCCGGCTGGTGGGGGAGCTTGGAGCAAGGGACGGCAGCCTGGCACCGTCTGCAACCTTCTCCAGAGGGCTTCGGCTTGACCCTTCAAGATGGCCAGACGCTCCTGGGCTGAGCCCATGGCATCGAACATTGCTAACGAGGTGTGCAGCCCGCGCATCAGTGGTGTGCAGGAGGTTGCCACCTCAAACCGCCGCCCATCGTGATGGAATCCGTCGCCAGCATTGTCTTCGGATCGCAAGGTGCGCCAGCCGATCAGGGTGGGCCGACTTTCCGCCAGCAACCGCTCTGAGAGCAGCACTCCCCCCAGCCCCTCGGGCCCGCAACACCATTTGTGGCCAGTGAAGGCATAGAGATCGGCGCAGCCCGCTTCTGGAGCGACGGGCAGGCTCCCGAAACTCTGGGCCCCATCCACCAGCAACCAGGGCCTTTGGGGATGGCTGGCGAGCCGTTCGGCTACGGCAGCGATCGGCATCCGTTGGCCGGTTCGCCAGAGCAGGTGGGAGAGCACCACCAGGCGGGTGCGGGGGGATAGGGCTCGCTCTAACGACTCGAGCACATTGGTTTGCTCCTGTTCTGAACCGCCCAGCAACTGCTGCACCGGGAGGGTTTGAATCCGCAATCGGAAGCGATGGGCCAGCTCCCTGCAAGCCGCCACGACGCCGTCGTGCTCGCCATCGCTGATGAG
This sequence comes from Cyanobacteriota bacterium, assembly GCA_035284785.1. GTDB lineage: Bacteria > Cyanobacteriota > Cyanobacteriia > PCC-6307 > Cyanobiaceae > Cyanobium. Next base: position 1,288 of record JAYKHK010000068.1, read on the forward strand.
CATCTCCTCACCCGGTTGCCAAGGCAATCCCCAGAGCGGCAACACACAACCCATCGTCACGTTTTCCGTGAGGGCGAGCCGATGGGGCGGCGCACCGCACCACTCGGCCAGATGCAGCCTGATCCGAGAGGTTTCCTCTGCCAAAAAGGGCCACATCGCTCCAGTGAAGGGCCCCAGCTCCTGAATCCGCCGCCAGCTGGCCACGATTGCCTCCAGCGATGGCGTGGGCAAGGGACCCTGACCTCCGTAGTTGAAGTAAGTCTTGTTGGCCAGGGCAGGGCAGAGATCTCGCAGGCCAAGAGTGGTTGGGTGGTTCAAGAAAGGCCGGGCTGTTCTGTTGTTCTTAGCCTCTACCAGGCCAACTTTGGTGAGGGCGCTCAAATCAGGGCGCCGCTGTGCGGGCCCACCCCCATGAACACCCCAGCCATGGCCGATGACATCCTTCCCCCCGAGCGAGCGGTCAGGCTTGCCGATTGAAGAGGTGTGCGAACTTGTTGTTGACAGCGCCAGGGCAACCGACGCCCGATCGGCGCGTTTCGCAAGGTCACCTGATCAACAATCTGCTGCCCCGCCTTGCCAGACAAACCAGAGCGATCTTCCCTGCTCACGCCTTGAGCCACCTGAGCGTTGGGCCACCACCTGGGACAAGGCCTGCTCTAGCCGCTGTTGGAGCCAGACTGAGCTTGCACCAACAGCCAGAGCGGCCGCGGACAGACTTTCGATCAGCCAGCGCTTGTTTCCTTGCTGTTGGGCCAGCGCCTGGCAGATTAAAGTCTTACAGGAGTTGCTTTACGTCATCTACGGAAAGTTGATCGCGTTGTAATTAAGAGAGTTGGTCAACTACCGCCCAACTTGGTTAAGTTGCTCTTGTGTACAGCGAGGGTTGAATTGTTGTAATGTCCGCCACGCTATTCAATTTGGGTTTGTTGGCGCGCCTGGCCAGCCGATCGAAGGTTGATCCACCAACAGCGCCTCATCCTCTTGCTTCAGCTGGGACCAGGGACAGATCGGCTCGGTGAGAGATCCACCGGCCTTGGCACCCCTCATCCCAGCCAGCCCCTCGGCCAGGGCCTACAGCACCTGGCCCACAGCCACTGCAGCCACCGCGGAGAAGAGGGTGATGCTGAGGGCTGTGAGCGGATTTTGGCCCTGGGCCACCGCCAGGGTGGTGATCACACCAGCGCCCAGACTTGCCACGGCCAGCTGGGTGGCGAGATCACCCTGAAAGCGAGGACCGGGAAAACGGGAACCAGGACCAGGGAGCATGGCAGCGGATGGGTATCTGTGCAGACGCTATGCGGGGTTTTTCGATCCATCCAGGTCATGGGCAAAGTTGTTACTCAGCAAGGAATTTCTTCATAGAACCGTTACAAGCCGCTGCCCACTCTTTGGCCAGACGCCGTTCGGGCGCGACCGCTGCTCGCCCACTGGCGCAACGCCTCCAGCTGTTCCCGAGCGGTGCGGGAGAGGGGCACCAACTGGCTGGCCGCCGCAATCAGATCGGGCTCTTGCAGCTCACGATTCTCGCCAAAGGCCAGATGCATGGCTTCGATCACCGTTTGCTCCAGCTCCGCCCCAGAAAATCCTGCCGTGCGATCCACCAGCACGTCGAGGGGGATGGCGTGTGCAGGACGCCGGCGCCGCAACTGCAGATCAAGAATGGCCCGCCGCTCCTCGGCATCGGGCAGCTCCAGGAGAAAAATCTCGTCAAAGCGGCCCTTGCGCAGCAGCTCGGCCGGCAAGCGCTCCACCGCATTGGCCGTGGCCACCACAAACACCGGGCTGGTCTTTTCCGCCATCCAGGTGAGCAGACTCGCCAACACCCTCTGGCTTGTTCCTCCATCGCTGCGGCCATCGCCGATGCCAAAGGAGAAACCCTTGTCGATCTCATCGATCCAGAGCACGCAGGGCGCCAGGGCTTCCACCCACTGAATCATCTCCCGGGTTCGAGCCTCGCTGGCGCCCACCAGTCCGGCAAAGAGGCGCCCCACATCCAAGCGCAACAGGGGCATTGACCAGCTGTGGGCAATGGCGCGCGCTGTGAGGGATTTGCCCGTGCCCTGGGGCCCAACGAGCAACACCCCCCTGGGCAGCGGCAGGCCAAACCGCCGCGCCTCTTCGCTGAACGCTCGGTGCCGCTGCTCCAGCCAGTGTTTCAGGGCTTCCAGGCCGCCGATGTCGGCGGGTGTGGCTTCGGTGGGGCAATACTCAAGCAATTCGCTTCGGGCGATCGCCAATCGCTTTTCTTCGAGCACCTCCGCCAGGTCATCCGGCCCCAGTTGCCCGCGGCGGGCCAGAGCTCGGGCCGCGAGCTGCCGCACCCGTTGCTCGCTCAGGCCATGGCAGGCGGCTGTGAGCTCGCCAAGCAGTTCCTCTGGCAGGGGATGGCCGCTGGCCTGTGCAATGGAGGCCAACAACCTCTCAATGGCGGGTGCATCGGGGAGGGGGAGTTCAAGGGTCGTGATGCTGTCCTGGAGCTCGCCGGGCAGGTCCCAGCGTGGGGCCGTGATCACAAGCGTGTGGGGGCCCTGGCGCAGGCGACTGGCCAGGTTGCGCAGCCGCCGACAAATGCCCGCATCCTCTGTGAAGCGATGAAAGTCCTTGAGCAGCAGCAGCGCGCCCTGATCAATCGGCACACTGGCCATCACCTCCAGGGCCCCCATGGGGTTGCGCGCGGCTTCCCCCTCCCGACCTGGAGCCCCCTGCAAGCCGCTGATGAAATCCCAGCTCCAGTGGGTTCGTCCCCCGAGCTTGCGGGCCACCTGCTGAAGCAGGGCTTCCACCCTCTCCTCTTCCAGAGTGCGAATCCAAAGAATGGGAGTGCGCGAGCGGATCAAAAGATCCAGCTGTTCCACCAGTGAGGGAGGGGTCATGTCCCTGACTCAGGTTTGCGACGGAACGCTTGGCGCTGGACCAGGGGAGGCCTGGCTCAAGGCCTGAAGGGCTGCCCAGCGCGGATCCACCACGGAGGGGGCCGTGCCCCAACAGGCTGGCCCTGGGCAATCCCCTCCGCAACGGTTGACCAGGGGCAGCTGCAGACTCAGCTGCTCAAAGAGCCAGCGTTCGGGGTCAAAACTGCCTGTTGGATCAAGGCGATCGTCCAAGTCGTCCCCCATGGGGGCAAGCAAGGTGTCGGAGGCACTGAGTGATGCATCGCTGCATTCCAGCAATTCCTGTACCTCAGCCCGAAGCACATGGTTGAACTGCTGCAGGCAACGATCACAGGCGAGGGTGATGATCGTTTCCACCTCCCCTGACACCTCCAAGGCCGTGCCATGGTGAAGGGCACGGAGGTGGCCGCGGACAGGGGTGAGGCTCTGCAGATCTGCGATCGGTTGATCGACCAGCCACTGCTTGCCTTCTGGCAGGGCCCGCAGCTCAGTGAGCATCACCGGCCTGAGCTGTTGGTTCACTTCTTGGAATTGGGTTCGAAGGGAAGCCTGTCTCCGCTAGCGGAGGCACTCACCGTTACGGAGCCATTGGGCTGGGCCGCCATCTGCTTCTCCAAGATTAGCTGCAGATTTTCAGGGAGGCTTTCACGGCTAAGCAGATAGGTTTGCAGCCCCTGAAAGATGTTGGCCACCACCATGTAAAGCAGCACCCCAGCCGGCAGGGGGAAAAAGAGGAACATCGCCGTGATCATCACGGGTGTGATCTTGTTGGCCGTGGCCTGCTGAGGATTGGCGGGCATCCCCATGCCAGAGAGGATTTGGCTGATGAACAGCGTCGCGCCGAAGGCCGCCACAAGGATGGCGATGTCCCAGTTGATTGCGCCATCGGTGACAAAGCCCACCTGGCCAAGGGCTTTGATGAAGAGGAAACCGCTGCGAGCGGCCAGGCCGGGGATTTTGCCCTCCACCACCGCATCGCCTGGGCTCAGAGCATGGATGGTGCCGTCTGGATCAACGCTCACCACTCCCTCGCCCTTGGTGACGCTCCAGCTCGGACGGAATGCGTCTCCGTTCTCTACGCCGTTGAGCACCGAATCGAAGCTCGCACCGTCCTTGCCGTGCAAGGAGACGGTTTGGCTGTCGCCCACCCCAAGTTTGCTGCCCTTCTCCAGGGTGCCAATCACAGGCACGTGCTTGGTGGTGGTGACAAAAATCGAGTGGCTGGGCGTGTTGAAGGGCTTGGCCTCCACCGCTGCCATTTGTTCGGAGGGAAGCACCTTCACATTGAAGGTGTAGGGAACGTCGGCAAAGGGCGATCCCCGCAGGGTGGCAAAGAGGGCGAACAGGATGGGCATCTGCACCAACAGGGGCAGACAACCCGCCAGGGGGCTGCCGAACTCCTGCATCAACTTGCCCAACTCCTCCTGCTGCTTCTGGGGGTTGTTGGCAAATTTGGTTTTGATCTCCGCCTGCCGCTGTTGCATCACGGGTTGGGCGATCCGCATGCGTCGGGCACTGCGGATGGATCCGGCACTGAGGGGGAACAGGGCCAGTCTGATCACCACCGTGAGGGCAATGATCGCCAGGCCATAGCTGGGCACCAACCCATAGAAAAAATCCAGGATGGGCAGCAGCAGGTTGTCGGAGATGTAGCCGATCACAGCAGGGACTGAGGGTAGATCCGTGGGTCAGTGTGCCTGATGGAGGACACCAGGAGCGACGGGGGAGGGAGACGGAGATCCGTCTGTTCAGGAGGCGGCGGAATCTGGGGTGACAAAGCCGCTGGTGACCTTGGCCGGCTTGCTGGCTTTTGGTGAGGCCTGTCGCCGCTCTTCAATGTAGGCCTCAACCTCGCGGAATCCAGGCACAGAGCGCATTTCGAGCTTGGAGCCATCCTCGAGTACCAACACCATGTCGCCCCATGTGCCCCAACCCCGTGGAGCGGAGCGCACCTCGCGGATCTGGTTGTACACCACCTGGGTCCGGTCGCGGCCCAGCCAGCCTCCATTGACTTCAATGCGCCGGCTGGTGATTCGGTAACGCAACCAGATCGCCCGCACCAGAGCGGCGACCGCAAAGGGGATGCCGATCAACGTGAGGCCGAAAAGCAGATTCAGGATGAGGTCTCCGCGGGCGGGGCCTCCTTCGTAGAACACACTTTCTTGGATGCTGGCTCCGGCTGGCACTGGGGGAACCTGGGTGCTCATCAGTGCAACCTCGCCTTCTGCAACAACAGTAGACATTCTCCCAGGAGGTCGCTCTCATCAGCTTCGAAGCTGCCGGGCTTCAGGCTGAACACCAGCCAGGAAGGCAGCTTCGTTTCGGGTGGATGGAGGGTCAGCACGCGGTGGAGCAGGCGGCGCAGCCTGTTGCGATGCACGGCCCGCTTGCTCACTTTGCTGCTCACGATCACTGCGCAGCGCCAGGCGCTGGGTGCATGGGATCGGTCGCGGCAGGTGAGAAGCGCTTCTTCTTCAGGCATCACTCTCAAAGTGAGCCATCGGCCATGGAAGCGATCAGCCTTCCGATAAATGCGATCGAACACACGACGGCCACGCAATCGATGCTTTTGGGGCAAGGCCACATCAGCGAGGCTGTTGAGTTGGCTGTTAAACCGCCAAACGAGCCCTGCCCCGCCGCCGCCTGGATCGGATCACGCGCCGGCCGGTGTGGCTGCGCATCCGGACACGGAATCCTGATACCCGCTTGCGTTTGCGGCTGGTGCCCTCCAGTGTGCGCCTGGTCATGTCACATTTCGCTCAGCCACCCAACCTACCAGGCCGTTGGTCAGTTAGCTGCATTTGGATCGATCTGGATCAACCAGCTGCCTAGATAGCTCGACACCGGGATGTCGCCAGGGGCTTGGGCAAGGGCATTGAACTGATACATGCCGATGTTGAAGGGGTTGAAAATGCGCATGTAAACACCAATCGTGTACTTATCAGAAATTGGGGTTTCTGGGAAGATTTCAATGGTGCCAGATTTGGAATTGACTTCAATGGTGGCCGGGATTTGCTTTTCGCACCGCGTGCGCTTGAGCATGCCGCCCTCGCTCATGCGACAGAGCTTCACACGCTTGGGATCGATGGTGGTTTCAAAGGTTTTGGGCACCGATACGGTGAGTTTGAGGATCGCCGTTTTGCGATCTTTTGGCTTCAGGATTAGGTAGTAATCCGAGAGCTTCAGCCTTTGGGTATCAGACTGGAAAAAATAAAGCTTGCGATAATCCTTGCTGTTGTCCCAACGGAACTCCAGCAGGCCTGGGGTGCCTTGGGCCCTGGAGGCTTGCGGAGTCAGAACGGAAGCCCCCAGAAGCTGGACCATAGCCAAGCCAGCACCCAGCCCAACAGCACAAGAAGCTTTGCCCAACTTGGAGAGAGGAGATGTCAAGGACGGGAAAGGGAGGGGGGAAGGAAACAGGACCCTGCGTTCGGCGCACCTGGTGACAAGCCTGGTGAAAGGCTTGCTTTGGCAGGGTTGATCAAATTATCGAGAGACGGATGAAACACCCTCGGGGCTAGTGGTCGGAGGGGGAGCTGGCTGTGGACTGGCTGGCCCGATCGGGACGCAAGCGAGAGGCGTCTCGCAGGTAGGGATGCACAAGATTCCGCCCCCCTTCCAACCACGCATGGGCGAGGAGGCGGATGCAGCGAGGCAAATCGCCATGCACGGCCATCTGCTGGCAATCCAGGAGGGCCACATCGCCCCATCCCTCGCGCCGTCTGGCGATAGCGGCAGGAAAGCAGGCGTTCAGATCGGCTGTGACGGAAAACGTGACAGAGAGCACCCGGGGACCCTCCAGGTTGTTGGCGACCATCAGGGCCTCGATCAGCTCGCTGACCGCCTCGTCGATGGCCTCACAGGTGTTGGCGCTTGCCGTGGTCGCCCCTCGCAGGGCGCACAACACGAGGACAGGGGCAGCCATGGTCATCGGGTGTGGGTTAGGGGCGGTAGAGCCAGAGCGGTTGGCCGCTCAATCCAATCTCCATGGTGATGAGTTGGCGCAGTTCGCGCAGCAGGGAGCTTCCTGGGATGACCCCAGCAAAACGCTTCGGGGTCTTGCCGAAGGTGACCGTTTTGGCGTGAAGGGGGTCGAGCCCCGCGAGTTCAGCGGTGAGTCGTCGGGCGGCCTCCTCGTCCCCCAGGGCATCCACAAGCCCAAGATCCTTGGCCTGGGCGCCGGAAAACACGCGGCCGTCGGCAAAGCTGCGCACCTGGTCCTCGGAGAGGCCGCGGCCCTGGGCTACCGCCGTCACAAATTGGCCGTAGCTGGAGTCAATCAGGTCCTGCAGGAGCTGCCGTTCGGCCTCCGTCAGGGCCCGATCAGGCGAAAGAATGTCCTTGTAGAGGCCACTTTTCACCGTTTCAAAACGCACCCCCAAGCGCTCCAGGAGGCGCGACAGATCGTTGCCCCGCAGAATCACCCCGATGGATCCGGTGATGGTGCCCGGATTGGCCACGATGCGATCGGCCCCCATCGCCACGTACACCCCACCGGAAGCGGAGATGTTGCCGAAGCTGGCCACCACCTTGCAGCCCTTCTCCTGAAGGCGCTTCAACGCCGCATGAATCTCCTGGCTGTCGCCCACGGTGCCCCCAGGGCTGTCAATCCGCAGCAACAGCGCCGGGCATTCTCGCTCTTCCACCTGCCGGAGGGCCTTGAGCACCCGGGTGCGGGTGCCGCCAGCGATGGGCCCCTCAATGGCGATCCGCGCCAGGGTGCGACGGGTCTTGCGGCGCCAGGGCCAGGGCATCACGAGGATCGGCAACAGCGAGGATCCTAAAAAGGGGCCACTCCCCTGCAAGACAGGATCACGGAATGCCCTTGGCCCCTCCGATGCGCTGGCTATGCATGATCGCCCCTTTTGCGCTCTGGGGCACCTCCATGGCGGCCATGAAGCCTCTCCTGGAGGGCTGTGATCCATTCCTGATGGCCAGTTTGCGGCTGCTGCCGGCAGGGATGGTGGTTGTGGCGGCGGCGGCCCTCCTGGGGCGTCCGCTGGCGGTTTCACCGGCGGACCGACCCTGGTTGCTGCTCTTTTCCCTGATCGACGCCAGCCTGTTTCAGGGCCTGCTTGCCCACGGCCTTGGCGAGACCGGCGCGGGATTGGGCTCGGTGCTGATCGATTGCCAGCCCCTGTTTGTGGCTCTCTTGGCTCGGGCGCTCTTTGGAGAGGCGATCAATCCGGTGGGCTGGGTGGGACTGATGCTTGGTTTGCTGGGAATTCTCTTGCTGGGCCTTCCGGGGGGGTGGCTTCGCCATTGGTGGTTGCAGGGGCCCCCCACCACGGGGGGCGATTTGTTGAGCCGGGGGGAATGGTGGATGCTTGGGGCCGCTGCGGCGATGGCCCTGGGCACCGTGCTCTGTCGCTACGCCACCCGCCAGAGCGATCCGGTGGCTGTCACGGGTTGGCACATGCTGATCGGTGGCGTGCCCCTCCTGGTGGCCAGCCTCTCCGGCTGGCAGGCCGGCCTCCATGCTCTTTTGCCGAACTGGACCCCACTGGATTGGGCCCTGATGGCCTACGCCTCCCTGCTCGGCAGTGCCCTGGCCTATGGGCTGTTTTTCTTTTTCGCCAGCCGCGGCGACCTCACCGGATTCACGGCCCTCACCTTCTTGACGCCGGTCTTTGCCGTGTTCTGCGGTGAGCTGTTCCTGCGGGAACAGCTCCAGCCCCAGCAGTGGCTGGGAGCCGGCCTGGCCCTGGGCTCGGTGCTGCTGATCCACCAGCGGGCGAGGCTTTGGGGTGATCCCGCTGGCCAAAACGTCTCAAATGCTGAGGCCCAGCCGATCACAACTCCCCCTTAGGGGCCCTGCAGCCGCGATGGTTGCCCATCGGCAGCGGCGAACCCTGCGGATGGGGATCGCCACCCTTTCTCCAGCGCTAATCAGGTGCAAGCGTGCGAATGGATGGCGCCGTTGTCCCCGGCCACGACCATCCATGGGGGTCAAAGCGTCAGCTGGGCTGGCCATGCTCCCTGCCGTGTAGAAAACCAGCCAGGGCCGAGCGTGGGGGTGGGGGTGGGATGAATTAGGCCAGCAAGGCGTTCAGCGCATCAACAATCAGCAGATTGTCGAGGGACAGGATTCCCCCACCGCAGAGGATCAGCACCAAGGCCATCAAGGAATACATGGCTGCCTTCTCCCAGCTGGGGGGTTCACCGACACCCATGGGCCCGACGTAATCGCCCTCAGGAATCTGATAAGGATCGGGGGCGATGAAGGGAAAGCCCGAGCGGATCTCCAACACCATCGCGTAGACCATCGACACGAGGATCGCCAAGGCCGCCAGTGGCGTCAGCAGGCCGAGCAGCAGGGCGATCCCCCCACCAAACATCGAGGCGGCGGAAAGGAAACAGAGCCATTCAGGTGTCTTCAGCGCGGTGGACCAGGTGCGCAGGTTGCGCAGCTTGGGCCAACCGTGGCGGATGAAGGCCAGGCCCATGAACAGCCGCAACAGCAGCAGACCGACCCCGCCCAGACCGCTGCTGGCGTTCGGGATGAGGATCTCCACCAGGGTGAGATTGATGGGTTCGAGAGTGTCGATCAAGGGAGCCTGGCCAATGTCTTCAGGGTATGGAGGCTGGCTTTCGCTGGCCAGTCCCCTTGCCCCCGCTCAGCGTGGTGTTGGCATTCCCAGGCGGGCTCAGAGCGTCAGGCGGGTTCCTCGGCCTCCAGCTTCTCCGCCAGGACGTGATACGCGGGGGTGCGCATCAGCAAACGCCCCATGGAGGCCCCCAGCACGGCGGCCAGGAGCACCCCCGGTAGCCATTGCTGGTCTCCCATCAGCCGCAGGGAAAACATCAGGCTCACAACTGGCAGCTGGGTGGCTCCCGCCAGAGCTGCGGCCATGCAGAGGGCCATGGCCAGAGAGCCGATCCCCAGCCCCTCCCCCAGGGAGTGGCCCACCACGGCCCCCAAGGCCAGGGCAGGGTCGATCAGCCCCCCTGGCACCCCGGCGCCAAGCGCCAGCGCCGGCCCAAGAAAACGAACCAGCGCGGCCGACCAGGGGGCTTGCCCATCGCCAATCAGGGAGGCGATCAGGGCTTCCCCGTCGCCATATCCCGCGCCACCGCTCAGGATCCCCAGCAGCGTGAGAGCTGATCCGAGGGCCAAACCCAGCGGCAGGGGCCGACGGCGCGCAAGGGGGAGACAACGCTCGCCAAGCGCCAGCGCCACCCTCACCATCAACGCTCCGAGAAGGCCTGCCCCCAGGCCCAAAGGCACGGCCCAGAGGAGCTGGTGGCTCTCGATCACGTTGGTGCGCAGGAGCCCATAGGCAAACTCTGGCTGCCCCCCCCAGCTGCTCACCAGCGCCGCCAGCGAAGACACCACCAAAGCAGGCCAGATCAAGATCGGTGTGAACCGACCCATCAAGTCTTCCGCCAGGAACAGCACCGCCACCAAGGGGGTGTTGAAGCCGGCGGCAAATCCCGCCGCACCGGCCATGGCCAGGCGCTCGGGGGCTCCAAGCCAGCTCACCAGTGCCGGAAAGCGACGCCGCAGGGCCACGAGCATCGCTGCACCCACATGCACCATCGGGCCCTCCCGCCCCAGGGGGAGGAGGGCCAGGGTGGCGATCGACCAAAGGGCGAACCGTTGCAGCGTTGGGCCAGGACCCATGAGCGCATCGGTGCGGTTTGGATTCTTCAGACAGACCATCAGCTGGGGGATTCCCGGGCCCACGCCCTTTGGCCACACCTTCGCCTGCAGGAGGAGCAGCACGGGCATCACCCAGAACGGCGTCAGCAGCAACGCCAGGGCAGCCCCATCCATGGGGGCGCCGAAGGCCGGGAGATGGTGGAGCAGAGCGTCCTGGCAGCGGTTGAGGAGATTCAGGGGCCAGCAGGCCAACCCCACCGCTACGCCCACCAGAGCGAGCTGGAGGAGTTGCTTCAGTCCCCGCATCGGGGAGTAGGCCAGCCATGGAGGTTGCGCCATGCACCGCGGGGGCTTTTCGGAAGTGTGGCCATGATCGGGATTGGGGTCCACTCGTCCCCCCCGATCAGACACCATGACAGCCAGCGCCTGCCGCCTCACCCCCGGCTGGAGTTCTCCCCTCGGCGCCACTCCGGGAGAGGGGCGGGTGAACTTCAGCCTCCATGCTCCCGCAGCCACGGCGGTGGAGCTGTGCCTGTTCGGAGACCCCACGGATGCGGTCCCATCCCGGCGGTGGCGCCTGGATCCAGCAGACCATCGCAGCGGCAGCTACTGGCACTGTGCCGTGGAGGGCATTGGGCCGGGTCAGCTCTACGGCTGGCGCGCCGAAGGCCCTTCACGCCCGGAGGAAGGGCTTCGCTTTGATCCTGCCAACCTGTTGCTTGATCCCTACGGCATGGCCCTGGCCATGCCGAGTGGCTACGGGCGGGCAGCGGGCCGGAGCTCTGCAAACGGCTGGGGCACGGCGATGAAGAGTGTGGTGGTGGATCCCCTGGCCTATGACTGGGAGGGCGATCGGCCCTTGCGGCGTCCCCCCAGTGAAACCATCATTTACGAGCTTCACCTGCGGGGGTTCACAGCCCATCCGAGTTCCGGTGTGGCACCGGAGTTGGCGGGCACCTACCTGGGGCTGATTGAGCGCATCCCCTATCTGGTGGATCTGGGCATCACAGCGGTGGAGCTGTTGCCGATCTTTGCCTTCGATCCCCTGGCCGCTCCCCCAGGCCAGCGCAACTACTGGGGCTACCAGCCCGTCTCGTTCTTCGCGCCCCATCCCGGCTATGCCAGTCGGCCAGATCCCCTGGCGGCCCTCGAGGAATGCCGCGCCATGGTGAAGGCTCTCCACAGGGCTGGCATCGAGGTGATCCTGGATGTGGTGTACAACCACACCGCCGAGGGGGGCGCCGATGGGCCCAGCTTCAGCTTCCGCGGCCTGGCGGATGGTGATTACTACCTCCACGATGAGGCCGGTGGCTACGTGGACGACACCGGCTGCGGCAACACCCTGCGCAGCAACCATCCAGTGGTGCGTCGCATGATCCGCCAGAGCCTGCGCCATTGGGTGCAACACCTGCATGTGGATGGCTTCCGCTTTGATCTGGCCTCCGTTCTCGACAGGGACCAGACCGGCACTCCCACCCCCCTGTCCCCGGTGTTGCTGGATATCGACACCGATCCTGTGTTGGCTGGCACCAAGCTCATCGCTGAGGCCTGGGATGCGGCGGGCCTGTATCAGGTGGGCTCATTTGTGGGCGACAACTGGCGGGAGTGGAACGGCCGCTATCGCGACGACCTGCGGCGCTTCATCAAAGGTGATGCGGGCCTGGTGCAGGCGGTGAGCCAGAGGCTGATCGGCAGCCCCGACATCTACGACCACAAGAACCGAGAGGCCTCGGTGAGCGTGAACTTCATCACATGCCATGACGGCTTCACTCTCGCGGATCTCGTGAGCTACGACCGCAAGCACAACGAAGCCAACGCCGAGAACAATCGCGATGGCAGCGACGACAACGCCAGTTGGAACTGCGGGGAGGAGGGGCCGAGTGAGAATCGTGAGGTCCTCGCTCTGCGGGGGCGCCAGAGCCGCAATCTGTTGGCGCTGCTGCTCCTCTCCTTCGGCATGCCGATGTTGCAGATGGGCGATGAGCTGGGGCGAAGCCAGCAGGGCAACAACAATGCCTATGCCCAGGACAACGCCATCAGCTGGCTCGATTGGACGCTCTTGGAGCGGAATGCCGATCTGCACCGATTCGTGCGGGAGCTGATCGCCCATCGCCGCCGTCGTTGGAGCCAGGAGGCGCGGAGCCTGGCCCTGGTGGATCTGGTGCGACGCCATCGCGTGCAGTGGCATGGCATCGCCTTGGATCAGCCGGACTGGAGCCCCTCCTCCCGCTCCTTTGCGGTCACTGTGATCAGCCTGGACGGGGGCTTCCGCTGGCACGCCATGGTGAATGCCTGGTGGGAGCCGCTCACCTTTCAACTGCCGCCGGTGGATGGAGCACAGGAGCGCTGGCACCGCTGGATCGACACGTCTCGCCCCTCCCCTGAAGACATCGTCCCCGCCCCCCAGGCCCCGGAGGTGCAAGGCGACCACTGGACTGTTCCCGGCCGCTCCCTCACCGTGCTGATGGCTGCTTTCAACCCTCGATCAGCTGCAGGCGATGGCCATCTGGATCCGCCAGCTGCAGCGCCCGCTTCGCCCCGATGAACGGCGCCTGCCCCCCCAAATCCACGATGCCTCCGCTGAGGATCTGCCCTCCACCGTCGCCTGCGCGGGCGGCCACCGCAGCCAGGTCGGCCACCCGCAGGCGCACCTGCCAGTGGGCACAGTCCTGCGGGCCATGGTCGGCGGGCATGGGCCGGCCGCCCCTTGGCTCGCGGTACTCGAGGCACTCGATGCCAGCCCCCTCCGGGCAGCGGTGGGAGGTGATGCGCACCCGGGCTCCCGCCAGGCCGTCGAGACGCTCCTGCTCAGGGCCGTGATTGACGCCATCGCCACCGATCCGCAATCCGAGCAGCCCTTCATAGAAGCGGCAGCTGGCATCGGTGTCGGCGATGCCAAGGGCACTGTGATCGATGCCCAGGACCGGGCCGGTCGCAGCGCAAGCGTGCCAGCGGGGGTCGCCTTTGTCTGGCGGGAACTGCAGCAACTCGAGGGGATGGCCCTCTGGATCGCGGAACTTGTAGGCCATGATTCCTGCTGCGCTGGAGTTCCACTGGGGTAACCGCTGGGGAGCCGAGGAGATCGCGTCACCACTTCCCAAGGGGCGGTAGGTGCGCAACCGATCCAGTGCACTCTCCAAATCGGAGACCACCAGGCAGATGTGTTGAAACCAGAGGTCATGGCTCTTGGAATCCAGGGGGATCGGGCGGCCTGGCCGGTTCCCTGGCCCCGGGTCGAGGATCTGGGTGAGTTCAAAGGTCTCCGCTCCGATCCCCAGCCGCTGCAGCCGGATCACGGCGGCCCCCAGACCCAGAAGGTCGCTGTAAGGACCACCCCTGAGCTCAAGGGGAGCACCTAGACAACGAAAGCCCAGTCCCTCACAAAAAAAAGTGGTGGTGGCCACCAGATCGCTGCAGGTGAAACCGATGCTGGCGATGTGGGGAAGGGCCATGGCTTCAGGGTGAGGGAAGCGTCGCCAGAGCGGCTTCGGCGATGGCCATGTCGATCTCCGGTGTCATGCCGGAGACGCCGACACCCCCCAGGCATTGTTCCTTCAACAGCAGGGGCAGGCCACCGCCCATGGCAGCCGCGGGCCCATCCAGGGCTCCGGCCAGCTGCAGCAGGGCAAACCGCCCACCGTTGATGGCGGCTTCCATGGTGGCGGAAGGCTTGCCGTTGAGGGCTGCCATGCGGGCCTTGGCCATGGCAACGGCCGCGCTGGCCGGGCTGGCCCCATCACCCCGCTCCAGCAGGAGGGGATGGCCGCCCGCATCCACCACAGCCACGCTGACGCAGGCGCCGCGACGGCTTGCTTCTTGTTGGGCGAGCGCCACCATCGCCCGGGCATCGGCGAGGTCGAGCTGAGGAAGGGTGCGCATGAGTCTTCTTTAGCTCCACACAATGCGCATCAGCCAAAGGTGGCCCTCCAGCTCCACGCCGGCGGCGGCAGCGACAAGCTCCTCCTCCGAGAGTCGCAGGGTGGCTTCCGCCTGGTGGCGAACCAGATCAACGCCACTGAAGGTGAAGCCAAGCGAAGCGCCGAGGGAGGCAATGGCCTCCAGGTTGGGGCAAGCCTCAAGGCGCTGCAGGAGGGACGGATCTCCTTTGGCCTGCCTCAGAAAACTCTCAAGCTGGGGGTTTTCCATGGTCAGCAAGCTGGGCGAGTGTTGGTGAAGATGGCGTAGAGCGCTGTGGAGGCGCAAAGGAAGAGTCGACAGCCAAAGCGATCGCCAAAGCAGAGATTGGCAACCCGCTGGGGCACGCGCACCTTCCCCAGCAGCGTGCCATCGGGAGCCAGGCAATGCACGCCATCGGCGGCGCCGCACCAGAGGCGACCATCTTCATCGACCCGGAAGCCATCTGCCCAGCCAGGAGTGATCCGGTGAAACTCCTCACCGCCTGTGAGCGTGAGGCCATCTTCGGCCACCGTGAACATCCTGATGCAAAATTGCGGTTCAACCGCGCCTGCGGCCCCGGATTCCGCCACATAGAGGCGCCGCTCATCGGGGGAGAAGGCGAGGCCATTCGGACCATCGAAGTCGGTGGCCATGGCCTTCGCCTCACCGGTTTCAGGATCAAGCCGATAGAGGGCAGGCGATTGCTCGGAGCTCTGCCGGCCGCCCTCGTAGTCGCTGAGCAGGCCGTAGAGCGGATCGCTGAACCAGATGGAGCCGTCGCTCTTCACCACCGCGTCGTTGGGGGCGTTGAGGCGTCGGCCACGGGCGTGCGTCACCAGGGTGGTGATCCTGCCGTCGTGCTCCAGCCGCGTGAGGCTCCGTGATTGGTGGTGGCAAGTGATCAGTCGCCCCTGGCGGTCGCGGGTCTGGCCGTTCGCGAAATGGGAAGGCGAACGGAACACGCTGACCCCGAGTTGTTCGCTCCAGCGCAACGTGCGGTTGTTGGGGATGTCGTTAAAGAGCAGGCAACCGTGGTCGCCAAACCACACGGGTCCCTCCAGCCAGCGGAACCCCTCGGCCAGCAGCTCCAGTTCAGCGTTGAATGGCACCAGGTCGTTGAAGCGTGGATCGTGGCTCTCAACGCAGGCGGAGGTGGGGGCCATCGCAGAGCAGGTTCAAGAGAAAGAGCCGGGCCGCATGGCATTCCAGGCGCCGTCGTTCCGTTGGATGATCAGCTGGAGGCAAGCCTCATCTCCCACTTGACCGGAGAGGTGTCCGATGCGTCCGTCGGCGGTGGCGATGCAGTTTTGATCGCCACCAAAAGAGAAGCTGCCCGGCCCGAACACCTGCCGCTGACCATCCATGCTTTCGATATACCAGCTGCCCCGCAGCACAAAAATCCATTTGGGCACAAGATTGATGTGCCAACTGGCGGTCCAACCCACCGGTAGCTCGGTGAGGAAGGCATTGCCGACAGCCATCAGATCGTGGCTCCACTGGGGCGAATTCCCCGGGCCGAGCACCCCGATCAGGAAAGAGGGGAGCTGGCATAGGGTCTGGCGGCTGCAACCGCCATCGTCCGTCCAGAGATGCCAATACTCAAGACGGGGCGGTGGCTGGGGGGGCTGGGAGGCTGTCATGGCTGGTTCTTGTCCTTGCGCAGCGGGGGGTGGTCGTGCAGATGGCAGCTGGTGAGGTCGTCACGACCACCGACATCCAGGAACTCCTCTGGTGATAGTCAAGCGGAAGGGTTTTGTCAGCCCAACGCTCCTTCGTTTGCGCAGGCCTGTCCAGCACGCAAGCGCCGGGGCCCAATGCGAGATGGCCAAAGCGTGATTCTGTTGGTGTTGCCGCCCCCTATGGCGATGGCTAGGGTCCGTGGGTCAGTGATGTCCCAATGACCAGCAGCAACCCCCTGGCCGGCGCCAACCCCATGGCCGGCAAGGTCCTCTCCAACTTGCTGGTCGACAAAGTGGTGATCGTCACCGGTGGCAACAGCGGCATCGGCAAGTCGATTGTGGAAATCCTTGCGGAGCTCGGCGCCAAGGTGGTAATCGACTACCGATCCCACCCCGAGGCTACGGAAGAGCTGGAGCGGGAGATTGGAGCCTATGGCGGCAGCAGTTTTGGCGTTCAGGCGGATGTGAGCAAGCTGGATGATCTCCAGAACCTTGTGAATGCTGCGGTAGCCAAATACGGCCGACTGGATGTGATGGTGAACAACGCGGGCATTGAAACCCGCACCTCCATTCTCGACACCACCCCTGACGATTATGACAAGGTGCTCAACGTCAACCTGCGGGGAGTGTTTTTCGCCACTCAATTTGCCGCCAAGCAGATGATTGCCCAGGGGGGTGGCGGCCGGATCATCAATATTTCCTCCGTGCATGAAGACTGGCCCATGCCTAACAACACCCCCTATTGCTGCGCCAAGGGAGGAGTTCGAATGATGACCCGCACCGCGGCCCTGGAGTTGGCTCCCCATGGCATCACCGTGGTGAATGTGGGCCCTGGCGCGGTGGCCACGCCCATCAACGATTCCACGATGAACAACCCCGAACTTCTGGCGAAACTCAACGCCGCCATTCCCCTCGGCCGGATGGCCCAGCCTGAGGAGATCGCAAAAGTGGTGGCCTTCCTCGCCAGTGATGCTGCCAGTTACATCACCGCCACCACCATCTTCGCGGATGGAGGCATCATGCAAAGCAGCCCTGGCCTATGAGGCCGCCTCCGTGACCCCCCCCTCCGATCCGACAGAGTTCGATGGGATCCACCCTTCTGAAGCGCGCCGGATGGCCGAGCGCGACCATGGCAAGGTGCCCTGGCAGCTCTGGGGCAGCTACCTGAGCGAGCGTCAATGGGGCACCGTGCGGGAAGACTACTCCGCCGATGGGAACGCCTGGGTGGCCTTCCCTCACGACCATGCCCGCTCCCGGGTCTATCGCTGGGGGGAGGATGGCCTGCTGGGTCTTTGCGATGAGCACTGCCGTCTCTGCTTCTCCGTGGCTCTCTGGAATGGAAAGGATCCGATCCTCAAGGAGCGTCCTTTCGGGCTGGGGAATTCGGAGGGCAACCACGGCGAAGACCTCAAGGACTATTTTTTTCACCTGGCCAATACCCCCACCCACAGCTTCATGCGGGGGCTGTACAAATATCCGCAGCAGGCTTTTCCCTACGAGCGACTCCTGGCGGAAAATCAGCGTCGAGGCCGAGACCAGCCCGAATTTGAGCTCGTAGACACGGGGATCTTTGCTGAGGGTCGTTACTTCGATGTTGTTTTCGACTACGCCAAGCAAGGCCCCGAAGACATCTTGATCCGGGTGCGGGTGACTAACCGCGGACCTGAACCCGCCTCCCTCACCCTGCTGCCCACCCTCTGGCTGCGCAACACCTGGAGCTGGGGATATCCCGATGAAGTGAGGGGCATGCTTCGTCCGGATCCAACCAGCGCCGGTGCGGTGTTGAGCGAGCCCATCCCCACCCTTGGCACCTACAGGCTCCGCTGTAAGGAGCAGGGGCAGTGGCTCTTCACTGACAACGAAACCAACAGCGAGCGTCTTTGGGGTGTGAGCAACGCCACTCCATTCCAAAAAGATGGCTTTCACCGCTTCGTGGTGGAGGGGGAGATCGGCGCCATCAATCCGGCAGCTGAAGGCAGCAAAGCAGCCTGTCTGCTACAGCGCACCCTTGCACCTGGCGAGGAGTGGGTGGTGGCCCTGCGGCTTGGCAACGTTGCCCATGCCGATGACGCCGATCCTTTCGGAGCGGACTTTGAAGCCACCTTCGCGGATCGGGAACGGGAATGGCTGGAGTATTTCGAGCATCGAGCCCCCAATCTCAGCGAGGAGGATCGGCGCATCTACCTGGCCGGCACGGCCGGGTTGCTCTGGAGCAAAAAGTATTACGGCTGGAGCGTCTTGCGCTGGCTGGAGGGTGATCCCACTGGCCTGACTCCACCTTCTGAACGGTGGACCAGTGCCAATGCCTACTGGAAACGACTCCATGCACAAGATGTGATTTCCATGCCCGACAGCTGGGAGTATCCCTACTTTTGCCAATGGGATCTGATGTTCCATGCGGTGACATTTGCCCTGATTGATCAAGCAACCGCCAAGCAACAGTGCATGTTGTTGCGCCATCCGTGCTACACCGCTCCCAATGCTCAGACTCCCGCCTATGAGTGGGCCCTCTCCGACCCCAACCCACCGATTGGCGCGTGGGCGGCGATGCGCATTTATCAGATCGATCGCAAGGCCAACGAGGCAGGAGATCTTGAATTTCTGCGCAAGGCCCTGCGCAAGCTGATTTTGGAATACGGGTGGTGGGCCAATCGCAACGATCGCTCTGGCTTCAATCTTTTTGAAGGAGGCTTTCTCGGCCTTGACAACATCGCCGTCTTCGACAGGCGTTTCCCCTTGGCGAATGGCAGCCTGATCGAGCAATGCGACGGCACCGCTTGGATGGCCTCCCTCAGCCTCAATCTCCTCGCGATTGCAGTGGAGCTCAGTCGCGAAGAGCCGGAGTATGCCGACATCTGTGAGCGGTTCGTGGTGGATTTCGTGCAGCTCTCAATGAGCCTCAACAAACCCGCCAACCGCCATTTTCTCAACTGGGACGAAGAGGATGGGTTTTACTATGACGTGATCCGCCGGCTTGACGGAAGCTTTGACTATCTGCGCACCCGCTCCTTGTCGGGGTTGGTACCCCTTTTAGCGGTGCAGAGCTTTGATGTGGAGACAGTGAGCCGGTTGCCGATGCTGGATGTGAAGAACTCCATGGCTTGGTTTTTGCACGAGCGGACCGATGCAAACTGGGTGGTGGAGTATCTGGGGCGCTGGCACAACGATCGGATCCTCTTCAGCCTGGTGCCGCTGGAACGGTTGCGGCGGATCTGCACGCGCCTCTTTGATGAGGAGGAGTTTCTCTCTCCTTATGGCATTCGTTCCCTCTCCAAGGTGTATGAGAACCAGCCCTACACCTATACAGAAGGTAGCCAGACCGAGTCTCTTACCTACACCCCCGCCGACAGTCCCGTGGCCATGTTTGGCGGCAATTCCAACTGGCGCGGCCCGATCTGGATGCCGATGAATTTCCTGCTCATTGAATCTCTGCAGAAATTTGCCCATTTCTATGGCGACAGCTTGCAGGTGGAGTTCCCGACCCGATCCGGGAACTGGTTGAACCTCTGGCAGGTGTCCCTGGAGTTGGAGAAGCGGCTGGTGGGCCTTTTCCGCCGCGACACGGATGGCCGCAGGCCCTTCAACGGTGATGTGGACCTGTTTCAACACGATCCCCACTGGCGGGATCTGATTCTGTTCCATGAATATTTCCACGGGGATCGCGGCAGCGGTGTGGGCGCCTCCCACCAGACCGGCTGGAGCGCCCTTGTGTGCAAGATGATCCAGCAACTCTCCAATTATTCCAACGGCTGATTTCCCAGCTGCCGCCTCTACCCCATGACTTCACCCACCAGCAGCGTCTGCGATCCCACGTTGAACAGCTCGCCCCAGCCAGCGCCGGCCCAGTTGCAGGTGGCTGATGGCGCCCATTTCAACGTGGTGATCATCGGCAGCGGAGCCGGTGGGGGCACCCTGGCTCGCCATCTCGTCAGCCAAAGCCACCTGAAGGTGCTTGTGGTGGAGCGGGGCGACTGGCTCCCCCAGGAACCCCAGAACTGGGATGCGGAGGAGGTGATGCAGAAGGGCCGTTACGTGTCGAAAGATCTGTGGCTTGACAAGCATGGCAAGGCCTTCCAGCCCGGTAGCCATTACTTCGTTGGTGGGGCCACCAAGCTCTATGGAGCTGCCCATTTTCGGCTGCGTCAACAGGATTTTGAGGAGCTCCGTCATGCGGAGGGCCTCTCCCCGGCCTGGCCTTTGCGCTATGCCGATTTCGAGCCTTGGTATCAGCAGGCCGAGGAGATGTATCACGTCCATGGCCTGCGCGGGGAAGACCCCACTGAGCCGCCCTGCAGCGGCCCCTATCTCCACCCGCCGGTGAGCCATGAGCCTCGGATGCAGAAGCTCGTCGACGACCTGCGCGGCATCGGTTTGCATCCCTTCCATGCCCCCAGCGGTGTGTTGCTCGATGAAGCCCAGATGGCGTTTAGCCGCTGTCGTCGTTGCAATCGCTGCGATGGCTTTCCCTGTTTGGTGCACGCCAAGTCGGATGCCGAGGTGCTCGGGATCCGTCCTGCCCTGGCGTCCTCCACCCTTTCCCTGCTCACCCGGGCAGAGGTGAAGCGACTGCATACCGATGCCAGTGGTCGCTCCGTGACCGCGGTGGAGCTGCTGCGGGATGGGGAGCCAATGCGGGTGAGCGGCGATGTGGTGGTGGTGAGCTGTGGAGCGGCCAACAGTGCCCGACTCCTGCTGATGTCGGCCAATGATCACCACCCCCGGGGGCTGGCGAATGGCTCTGATCAGGTGGGACGCAACTATATGTTTCACAACAGCAAGGCGATGGTGGCGCTTGCCCATGAGCCCAATCGCACCACGTTTCAGAAGACTGTGGCCATTAATGACTGGTATTTCGGGGATGGGGATTTCAACTATCCGATGGGGAACATCCAAATGACCGGCAAGACCGACGGCGCAATCATGAAGGGCTATGCGCCGCTGGAAACCTTCATGATGCCCGGCTGGAGCATGGACAAGATCGCCGAGCATGCGATTGATTTCTGGATCTCCAGCGAGGACTTGCCCGACCCTGATAACCGGGTCACCGTGACCCCATCAGGGCAGATCCAGCTCCATTACACCTTCAATAACCTCACCGCCTCCAAGAGGCTGGTGAGCCGTCTGGAGCGCATGCTCGACAAGCTCTACCTGCGCCAACACCTGGTGGAACGGCAGATGTACATCGCCAACAGCATGGGCATCGCCGCAGTGGGGCACCAGGCTGGCACCTGCCGCTTCGGAACCGACCCGGCCGCCTCTGTGTTGGATGTGAACTGCAAAGCCCACGAGCTCGACAACCTCTATGTGGTCGACACGAGCTTCATGCCATCGATCGGCGCGGTTAACCCCTCTCTCACGGCTATCGCCAATGCCCTTCGCGTTGGCACCCACCTGATCGAGCGTCTGCAGGCAGGGAATTGATGTCTGGGGCGATCAGGCGGCTTCGGCCGCTGGAGTCCCGGCGTTTGTGGCCGAAGGGGGGGGCGCCAGCTCGGTACCCTGGCCCAATTCAATGGCTTCCAGGCCCACCTCAACGCCCATGTGCTGATTGGGCTTGCCCGTGATGAGGAGGGAAGCCCCCTGCCGCCTGGCGATCGCCCAGCGCCATTTCACCAGAAGGCTGAGCCGGTTTTCATTGTCTGGCATGAAGGCCAGGTGGGCCAGGCCCCAGAGCGCCCACCCGGGCAGCCCGCTCAAACGGATGCCCCGCAAGTCAGCCACGGCATAGAGGGGCCCCACCACTGCCATGCTGCCAAAGTCAAACCACCGGAAGGGTTTGTGTTGATTGCCGCGCAGCCGCGCCAAAATATCGAGTGCCACCCAACCCCCCATCTGCACGGCAGGCCCGGCCATGCCGGGAAGAGGTTCGCCATCGGCGGTGTGGGAATAGGAGCAGAGATCTCCCACCACCCGGATCTCGGGATGGCCGGGGATGGTGAAATCCGGCGCCACGATCACGCGGCCGCCCCGATCCACCGGGCAGCCTGTGCGCTCTGCCAGGAGTTGCCCCAGGTGCGAGGCCCGCACGCCGGCGGTCCAACAGATCGTGCCAGCCTCCAGCTCCACTTCCCCCGCTTGGCCTGGAGCGGGTTTGGAGATGGTGGCCCGCAGTCGGCCTGGGCTGATCTCCTGCACCCGAGCGCCTAGCACCAGCTCCACCCCCTGACGCGTCAGGTGGATGCCTGTGGCTTCGGAGAGGGAGGGATGCATCGCTCGGAGCACACGATCGCCCGGGTCGACGAGGAGCACGCGGCAATCCTTTGGATCCAGCTGGCGAAACTGGCTTCGGGTGAGATCCCTCAGCAGGGCGATCAGGGAGCCTGCCAGCTCGCAACCGCTCGGACCTCCTCCCACCACCACCACCGACTGCAACACCTTTCGCCGCTTTGGATCGGCGCACTGCTCGGCTGCTTCGAGGGCGTTGAGCACCCTGCGGCGGATCTCTTCGGCGTGCTCAAGGATCTTCATCGGCGGGGCCAAGGGGCGCCAGTCCTCATGCCCGAAGTAGCTGCTGCCGGAGCCGGTGGCCAGGATCAGGTGGTCGTAGCGGAGATGGGAATCGTTGAAAACGATGCACTTCTCCTCAGGATCCAGATCCACCACCTCCCCAAGCAACACTTGCACGTTCTCGTCTTTTGCGAAGAGCTGGCGCAGCGGGATGGAGATATCGGCTTCGCCGACCAGACCCGCGGCCACCTGATAGAGCATGGGCTGGAAGAGATTGAAATTGCGCTTGTCGATCAGCGTCACCCGCACGGGCTGACCGGCGAGGCGCCTGGCGGCCTTGATGCCGGCGAACCCTCCTCCAACGATCACCACATGGGGCCAGGTCTTCATGCGCTCCTGAGGTGGTTGCAGCTCGAGGAAAAAGCGCTCGGACGTCATGGCAGGAAGGGATGTGACATGGGATGAAATGCGGCGAATATGGCTGCTCTCCTGCTCTCGCCCGCTGAACCATCCCTGGGGTTGGGAGACCCATTCCAAGGGAGCAGGCTCAAGGCAAAACGATCAGCGGCTCTCAGTCAAGTTAAGCGTTGTCTTCGTCAGGTCTTGAGTCGCACAAGGCTTGCTCCTGGCTGTCAGCAAACCAGCACGACAGTTGCGGCAACTATGTCGAAGTATGTGAACTATTCTGAACCGCAGCCTGGCTTGTGCAAGGTGGTGGGGGCCATGCGTCCTTCTGTGGAGGCTGTGAGCTGGTTGCCCGTTACCCCATTTCCCGCCCCGGGCCATGCAGGGACTTCTCCCCCCCCTCAACGACCACAACCTGCCCTGGATGGACACCATCCATCCGATCGTGGTGCATTTTGTGATCGCCATGGCGGTCATCAGTGTGCTGTTTGACGTGGCGGGAGTGGTGTTGCGAAAGCCCAATCTGTTTGAGGTGAGCTTCTGGAATCTCCTCGTCGCCACCGTGGCCATTTTTGTGGCGATCATCTTTGGCCAGGTGGAGGCGGGGCTCGCCCAGCCCTACGGCGGTGCCAGTGAAATCCTCAACCTGCATAGCACCCTGGGCTGGTCGCTGGCTGGTGTGCTCGCGGTGCTGAGCGGTTGGCGCTATGTGGTGCGCGGTCGTGATCCACGCCAACTCCCCCTGCCCTTTCTCGCCGCAGGCGGGGTGCTGCTGGTGTTGGTGACCATCCAGGTCGCCCTGGGCAACCAACTGATCTGGACCTACGGCCTCCATACCGTGCCTGTCGTGGAAGCCACTCGCGAGGGCTTGGTGTGAGCGCTATGGCCCCGGAATCGCTGCTTGCCACCACCCCGATCGAACAGCTGGCTCCCTATCTGGGATCGAACCACCTCCCCTATGGGGTGCCGATCCACCCCAACCTGGTGCATTTCACCATCGGCCTCTTCGTAATCGCCATCACGTTCGACGTGGCCGCTGCGCTGTATCCCCTCGAACGGCGTGTCTTTCGCTTTCTGGCCCTGCCCGTGACTCGAGCCGGCCTGCATGACGTGGGTTGGTACAACCTGCTGGCCTGTGCAGTCGTGAGCTTTTTCACGGTGGCCGCGGGTTTTTTTGAGATGCTGCTCGCCGATCCCCTGCCAGGCGTTCAGAGCGCCCTGGGACTGGGCAGCGCTACCACCATGGTCTGGCACGGTGTGGGCGGAGTGCTTCTGTTGCTCGTGATCGTGTTGATGACGGTCTGGCGGGGCTATCAGCGCTTCGTGTGGCGACGGGAGATGGGCCGTCAAGTGCAATGGCTCTACTTGCTGATCGGGCTGGCACTCTTCCCCATCTTTGGGTTGCACGGCACCCTCGGCGCGGAGCTGGCGGCGGAGTTTGGCGTCCACATCCGAGCCGATCAGCTCCTCGCCGCCGGCGCTGACCTGCGGGAGGCTCTCCCATGAGGGGGCAGCTCCTGATTCTCTTGGCCCTGCTGGCCGATGCGGCGATCACCCGCTGGGTGATGGCCCAGGTGCCCCGCTGGCTGCCAGTGCAAGCCTCGGCGGCCGCTCCCCATGTGGATGCCCTCTTCACGCTGGAGACCGGGATTGGCACCTTTCTTCTTGTGGGATGCGTCGCTGTGATCCTCGCCACGGTGTTGTGGCGTCGCGCACCCAAGTACGACCTGGTGAATGGGGATCCCATTGAGGGCAATCTCAAACTGGAGATCACCTGGACCCTGATCCCCCTGGTGGTCGTGGCTCTGCTCACCTGGAAGGCCATCCAGGTGAACAGCACCTTGGCCACGCTTGGCGGCAAGGCCAGAGTGGCCAGCGACAGCGAAGCGGTGAGATTGGCCTCGGCCAACGTCAGCCTCACCCCGAACGATTACGGGCCCGTTCAAGTGATCGCCCGCCAGTGGTCGTGGGAGTTTGTTTACCCCGGAGGGGTGCGCAGCGCCGAATTGCATCTACCTGT
This sequence comes from Cyanobacteriota bacterium, assembly GCA_035284785.1. Taxonomy (GTDB): domain Bacteria; phylum Cyanobacteriota; class Cyanobacteriia; order PCC-6307; family Cyanobiaceae; genus Cyanobium. Next base: position 26,230 of record JAYKHK010000068.1, read on the forward strand.
CAACCGGCCGGTGCAGCTTGAGCTGGTGTCGCTGGATGTGCTGCACGGTTTTTATGTGCCGGCCTTTCGCTTGAAGCAGGATCTGATCCCTGGCAGCGTGATCAGCTATCGCCTCACCCCCACGCGGGAGGGGCGCTATCGGCTGCGCGACTCGATGTTTAGCGGTGCCTACTTCGCCAGCAACCAGACCAATGTGGTGGTGGAAGATGACCGCACTTTCCAGAACTGGCTCACCGAGGCCGCCCGGCAGCCCTTGCACCCCAGCTGGAATGCAGCTGTGGAGCTCCATGGCCGGCGATTGGAAAGGGGAAACCAGGGCTGGGCCACCGTGGCTCCCGCCCCACCCCCTCAGGTGAATGTGGGCCTGGATCCGGAAGCCCCTCACGAAGCCTGATTTCAGCTTCTCCCGCCGATTCTCCATGACGTCCACTCCCACCAGTTTCGATCCCAGGGTGCTACGGGCCCCCCATCCCGTGCCTGGGGCCCCTGATAATTGGAGGCGCTTTTTCACTTTCAATACAGATGCCAAAGTGATTGGCATTCAATATATTGCTCTGGCTCTCTTTTATTTTCTGGTCGGAGGTCTGCTGGCGATGATCATGCGGGGTGAGCTCATCACCCCACCGGCAGATCTTGTGGATCCGAGCGTGTACAACGGGCTCTACACCATGCATGGAACGGTGATGCTGTTCCTGTTTCTGTTTCCAATCCTCAACGGCTTCAACAACCTGCTGATCCCTCCCATGATCGGGGCGCCAGACATGGCCTTTCCCCGCCTCAATGCTCTCGCGTTCTGGTTGTTTCCGCTCTTCGGCACCATTTTGATGGTGAGCTTTCTTGTGCCGGGCGGGCCGTCCACTTCAGGCTGGTGGGCTTATCCGCCCCTCAGCACTCAAAATCCGCTCAGACTTTTTTTCAATGGTCAGTTTCTCTGGATCTTGGCGGTGGCCCTCTCAGGAATCTCCTCGATCATGGGAGCGGTGAATTTTGTGACCACAATCGTGCGCATGCGTGCCCCGGGCATGGGCTGGTTTTGCATGCCCGTTTTTTGTTGGACCGCAGCGGCTGCCCAAATCATCCAGCTGGTGGGGTTGCCGGTGCTCACGGGTGGAGCTGTGATGTTGCTCTTTGACCTCAGTTTCGGCACCAGTTTTTATCGGCCCGAGGGTGGCGGAGATCCGATGCTCTACCAGCACTTTTTCTGGTTTTATTCCCATCCAGCGGTCTACGTGATGGCCCTACCTGTGTTTGGCATTTTCTCAGAGTTGTTTCCGGTTTACGCCCGCAAACCATTGTTTGGTTATGAGTTTGTGGCGGTGGCCTCCTTTGGGATCACGGCCCTGAGCCTGATCGTCTGGGTGCACCACATGTTCTACAGCGGCACGCCCCAGTGGATGCGCAATCTCTTCATGGCCACCACCATGCTGATCGCAGTGCCCACGGGCATCAAGGTGTTTGCTTGGATCGCCACCCTCTGGCGGGGACGCCTCAGGCTCACCACCGCGATGTTGTTTTGCCTGGGCGGGCTGATCAACTTCATCTTCGCTGGCATCACTGGCGTGATGCTGGCCACCGTTCCCGTTGATATTCATGTGGGCAACACCTACTTCGTGGTAGGCCATTTTCACTACGTGATCTTCAACACCCTCTGTTTTGGTGTGTTTGCTGCCATCTATCACTGGTTCCCCAAGTTCACCGGCCGCCTGATGTATGAAGGCCTGGGCAAGCTGCACTTCTTGCTCACGTTTGTGGGCAGTGCCCTCAACTTTCTGCCGATGCATTGGGCCGGCTTGATGGGTATGCCGCGCCGGGTGGCCTCCTACGACCCCGAGTTTGCCTTGGCCAATGTGCTCGCCAGCTTGGGCGCCTTCCTGCTCGGAGTGGCCATGATTCCCTTCCTGCTGAATCTGGTGAGCTCCTGGGCCCGGGGGGAGAAGGCCGGTCCCAACCCCTGGCATGCCATCGGCCTGGAGTGGCTGTTGCCTTCGCCGCCGCCGCTGGAGAATTTCGAGGAGGACGTGCCCACGGTGATCAGCGGCCCCTATGGCTACGGCTTAAACCGGCCGCTGGTGGAGAACGAAGCGCACTACATCGCCCGTTCGCTGGAGGCCTGAGCGATGACCACCACCCAGGCGCACCCCGCAGAGAAGCACGCAGCCCATGCGCCCCACGGCGGCCACAACTTGACGGGGATGGTGATCTTTCTGCTCTCTGAGAGCGTGATCTTCCTCGCCTTTTTCGCCGGCTACGCCGTGCTGAAGACGTCCTCACCCATCTGGCTTCCCGAGGGAGTGGAGGGGCTTGAGGTGCGCGAGCCCTTGATCAACACCATCGTGCTGGTGAGCAGCAGTTTTGTGGCCTGGTTTGCGGAGACCCGCCTGCACCGCAAGCAGCTCTGGGCCTTCCGGGCGGTGTGGCTGCTCACCATGGCGATGGGCACCTATTTCGTGATCGGCCAGGCGATCGAATGGCGCCACCTGGCGTTCGGATTGGGGAGCGGCGTGTTTGGCAGCACCTTCTACCTGCTGACGGGCTTCCACGGCCTGCATGTGATCACCGGGATCCTGCTGATGGGGCTGATGCTCTGGCGCTCCTTCCGTCCCGGCAACTACGACGGCGGCGAGGCCGGCGTCACCTCGGTGTCGCTCTTCTGGCACTTTGTGGATGTGATTTGGGTGGTGTTGTTTTTGCTCATCTACGTCTGGCAATGACCATGGACGATGCGCCCAACTCCCGCGCCGGAGCCGGCCTGATCATTGATGATCAAGAGCATGACGTGATCGTGATCGGCGCCGGGGCCGCCGGCGCCAGCCTTGCGAACGAGCTCGTTGCCTCTGGAAAACGCGTGCTGGTGCTCGAGCGGGGAGATCCCTTGCCCCAGGCGGAGCAAAACGTATCCGGTATCGCGCTCCTGCGGCAGAAGCGCCACCAACCGCCGGAGAGCTGGTTTGGTCCGGACGGGGATCCCTTCCAACCGCAGACGGTCTATGCCCCGGGAGGCAATACCAAGATCTGGGGCGGTGTGCTGGAGCGGATGCGGGAAGCTGAGTTCAACGGCTTGCCGATGCAGGAGGGCCTCTCGCCCGCCTGGCAGCTCCGCTATGACGACCTGGCTCCTTGGTACGACCAGGCGGAGCAGCTGTTCCGGGTCCATGGCCAAGCAGGCATCGATCCCAGCGAGCCCCCCCGCGCCGCTCCCTATCCCTTTGCACCGCGCCCGATGGCGCCGTTTCTGGAGGCGCTCGGGGAGGGCCTGGCGCGCCAGGGCCTCCATCCCTACCCATTGCCCTTGAGCTGGGCGGCCACCACCAACCATCTGAGCGGCGATGCCGAGGGCTTCGGCCTCGCGCCAGCGATGGCAACGGGTCGACTCCGGCTCTGCACTGGCGCCAAGGCGTGCACGATCGCCGTGGCCCCCGATGGACGCCGGGTGGAGGGGGTGGAGGCGGAGATCGGAGAGCAGCGCTGGCTGTTTCGCGCCCATCAGGTGGTGCTGGCAGCGGGAGCGGTGAACAGCGCCGTGATCCTGTTGCGCTCCAGGAGCGAGGCCTACCCCACTGGCCTGGCCAACGGCTCCGATCAGGTGGGCCGCAATTTCATGAAGCCGCAATTGAGCGTGATCCTGCAGCGGGCCAGCCAGCCCAACGACGGCCGCTATGACCGCAGCTGGGGCATTACAGACTTCTTCGCTGGCGACCGCAATGTCTCCTACACGTTGGGCACCATCCAAACGGGGGGCGGCGTGCTGCGGGATTCCCTGTTTGCCGAATCTCCGCCGGTGCTTTCGTTGGTGTCGCGGCTGCTGCCCGATGGTGCCCTGGAGTGGCTGGCCGATCGCTCCTTCACTTGGTGGGCCATGACTCCTGTGCTGCCGGACCCCGCCAACCGGGTGAGCCTGAGGGGCGACCGGGTGCACATCGACTACCTCCCCAATTGCCGGGAGGCCCACGACCGGCTCGTGTATCGCTGGCTTGGGGAGATTCAAAACGTCGACGATGACCCCCTCACGCCTGAGGTGCGCCGCACGGTGGTGTATCCCCGGGGCGAGGCCCCCCTGGCCCTCATCGGCCACGCCTGCGGCACCTGCCGCATGGGCAGCGATCCGGCCAGCTCGGTGGTCGATTTGCAGGGCCGTTGCCACGGGCTCGCCAATCTCTGGATCGCGGATGCCAGCGTCTTCCCAGGCTGCCCCGCCGTGGGACCCGGCCTCACCGTGATTGCCAATGCGCTGCGGGTGGCGAAGGAGGTGGCTGGAGTGCTTTGAGAAGGGAAACCCCGATGCGCATGGACAGCCTCGATCACGTGGTGCTCACCGTGAGCGACATGGAGGCCACGTTGGCGTTCTATTGCGCAGTCTTGGGCATGGAGATCGTCAGCTTCGCGGGCGGTCGCAAAGCGCTTGTCTTTGGCGGACAAAAGATCAACGTGCACCAGCAGGGGAAGGAGTACGAGCCGAAGGCGCATCGGCCGACGCCGGGCTCGGCAGATCTGTGCTTCCTCACTTCGATCCCCCTGACTGAGGTGTGCGCTCACCTTGCAAGGTGTCAGGTGGCTGTGGAGGAGGGACCGGTGCAGCGCACAGGGGCCAGAGGAGCGATTCAATCGATTTATTTTCGTGATCCGGATGGGAACTTGATTGAAGTGGCAAACCCCATCAGCGGCTGAAGGCGTGCCTCCTTGCCATCTCTCGTCTCCTGGCCATCAGAACAATTGTCTTTGGCTAATGAAGGCCGTTCATTAGAGGGAACGGCCAGCGAGGTCAAGACAAAGAAAATGCCATTTCGCCTTTCAAAGAGAG
>JAYKHK010000069.1:0-36224 GCA_035284785.1 Cyanobacteriota bacterium
TCCTGGCCCCGGTGAGCACCGCCGCTGGGATGAACTGCCCCATGGCCAGTGCCCCAAGGCTGCCGGTGTGCAGCCAATCCTCCACTTGGTTGCTGCGATGTCGTCCGGTTTTGCACCAATAGGCGAAATGCTCGCAGTTGTTGAAGAGCAGGTTGTAGTTCTGTTCCCCCAGCCGGCCCATGGCCCGGCGCATCGTGACCCCAGGAGATGAGCAAAGGCCAGGCGGGTAGTCCACTGTGGTGATCGCTAGACCGCGGCTGAACTCTTCCTTTGGGCTGCGCAAAATCTCCCGTCCCTCCAGATAATGGGCCACCGTTCCATCACCCAGGTCGATGCCGTGGTGGTTGAAGAGGCCATGTTGACGAGGGACCTGCAGATGATCAGCTGCGGCCAAGGTGAGGACCGAAAAGTGACCCTCAGCATCGCCCCTGGGCTTCCATTGCCAAACAGGTTGCAGGTGGGGATTGCCGCTCAGGCGTGGTCGTGGTGGCCGGTCCATTCGATGGATCAGTTAATCTTTGTTTTGTGCCTGCGGGACTGGGCGCACCCAACACTGATCCAACGATGGCATCCGCTAGAGAAAATCTACATATCTGTCTAGCGGGCAATTGTCAGGTTGAAACGATCTCTTCATGGCTTCGTCTGAATTTGCCCTCGGCCTTTATTCAGACATTGCCCCCATATCACCTGCTAACAAGCGATCAGGAGGTCGAGGATTGGCTGCACTGCTGTGACAGTGCTGACCTTGTCTTGGCGATGCCGGTCAAGGCGGGTTATCGCGGCCTGGCGGCGATGGGTGGCGACCACTTTAAGCAAAGAATTGGGCGGCGGCTCCATTTCTTTCCCAATCTCCATTCAGATGCTTTCTTTCCATTCTTTGGCTATGCCAAAAACCAAGATGGAGCCACGCTTACCCATGCTCAATATCCAGCCAACCCCCACGGGGATTACCATGACTTCCTTGCCATGGCGATTGCAGATTCAAAAATCAAGTGGGGGAGAATCCAGCGATTCAGGCTTCGACTAGCTGCCAATGTTCAAACTTCTCTCATTGCAGAGAATGCCAAGAATTCCATTTTGGAGCTGCGTCGCCGCATCATTGAGATGAAATCACCGCTGCAGCATGAACAGATCTCGCTCGATTGCTTCTGTGGCTACACCTTCAATCATCCTTCGGTCAAGCTATTGAACCTTCTTTATTCCTCAATCTGGGCGGCCATCCTCAACGGTCCACCTGAAGAGTTTAGGCCGTTGCAACACGAGCCATTTGCCAGTGGAACTGTGTTGCCAATCATTGACTTTGTTTTCAAAGCCATGCAGCGACTTGAACCCTCTTTGGAGACAGCCACGCTTTCGAGGCCTGTTGAGAGCTTGGCAAGCTATGAAGAGATTCTGAAGAAGGCCATGAACGTCTACGCGGGCGACGACTCTGTTGTGCGAATGAATCGCCAACATCCGAAATTCAAAGCCGCAAAGACATTTCTCCGCTTCCATCGGATCTGATAAAGCAGTAGTGAGCTGCTTTGCTGTTCAGGCGCTCGCCTGGTTGCTGTGGTCGGGCCTCCCAGTGGCGCTCGGAATGGGCAGCACGTTTGAGCGGCTGCGCTGCTCCACAAGGTCGCGGGTGACGGTGAAGGTTTTCACATCGCGCCTGGATGGGAGGTCGTACATCACTTCCAGCATCAACTCTTCCACAATGCCTCTGAGGGCACGGGCCCCTGTTTTGCGACGGTGAGCTTCGGCGGCGATGGCCTCCACTGCGCCCGGTTCAAAATCCAGGCGAACGTTGTCCATGCTCAGCAAGGTTTGGAATTGCTTCACCAGGGCATCTCTTGGCTCGGTGAGGATCGCTTCGAGAGCAGCGGTGTCGAGAGGCTCGAGCACTGCGGTCACCGGCAATCGGCCGATGAACTCGGGGATGAGTCCGTAGCGGACGAGGTCGTCGGGTTCGAGATGGCGGAGCGCGTCAGCGGCGTGACGTTCTTTGCTGATTTTCGGGCGGCCTTGGCCATCAGCCGGGAGGAAACCAATGGCATTGCGACCCATCCGTTTCTGCACGACATCCTCGAGGCCAACAAAGGCGCCGCCACAGATGAAAAGAATCTGACTCGTGTCAATCTGAATGCAGTCCTGATAGGGATGCTTGCGGCCTCCCTGGGGGGGGACGTTGGCCACGGTTCCTTCCAACATCTTCAGCAGGGCCTGTTGCACGCCCTCGCCAGAGACATCTCGCGTAATAGAGGGATTCTCGCTCTTACGAGCGATCTTGTCGATTTCATCGATGTAAATGATCCCGCGTTGCGCCAGCTCCACATCTAACTCGGCCTTTTGCAGGAGCCGCAAAAGTATGTTTTCCACGTCTTCTCCGACGTAGCCCGCCTCCGTAAGCGTGGTGGCATCGGCCACGGCAAAGGGCACATCCAGCAGTTCCGCTAAAGACTGGGCCAGCAGCGTTTTCCCACATCCTGTTGGACCAATCAAGAGGATGTTGGATTTGTGCAGACGGGTGGCGGTGCGGTCGGTCTCTCCCTGTCCATCCCCCTGCCAAGCCAGTCGTTTGTAGTGGTTGTAGACAGCCACGGCCAGCACTTTCTTGGCTTCCTCTTGGCCCACGACCTGTTCGTCGAGGAAGGTTTTGATCTGTTGTGGCTTGGGGATGGAGGCGAGGGTGGGAGCGGGCTTGGGAGCCTTTTTCTGGGCTGTTTTCCGGCTGGCTTCCCCGGCTGGACGATTGCCATGGCTTTGGCCATCAACCAATTCCTCATCCAGGATCTCGTTGCAGAGATCGATGCATTCATCGCAGATGTAAACGCCCGGGCCTGCGATGAGCTTTCGCACTTGATCCTGCGACTTGCCGCAGAAGGAGCACTTGAGATGGGCGTCGAACTTTGCCATGAACTTGGTCGGGGGGGAGCGTACGGGGCGGCCCCGCTTTCAAGATGCCTTCAAGGGCAGGCAGGTCTGCGGTCCTTAAGGATCAAACAGGGGTTGGGGATGGAGCACCATCCACGACCCGATCAATCAAGCCATATTCAACCGCCTCGGGAGGCGAAAGGAAATAGTCTCGGTCGGTATCTTCGGCGATCTTGTCCAGCGGCTGGCCGGTGTGCTCAGCCAACAAGCTGTTAAGCGTTTCTTTGAGGTAAAGGATTTCCTTGGCCTGGATCTCGATGTCCACCGCTTGACCCTGGGCGCCACCGAGAGGCTGGTGGATCATGATGCGGGCGTTGGGCAGGGCAAGGCGTTTGCCCTTCGCACCTCCGGAGAGCAAAAAGGCACCCATGCTGGCGGCGAGTCCGTAGCAAATTGTGACGATGTCCGGGCTCACCTGTTGCATGGTGTCGTAGATGGCCAGCCCGGCTGTAACCGATCCGCCAGGGGAGTTGATATAAATCTGAATATCTTTTTCGGGATCCTCGGCCTCCAGAAAAAGCAATTGTGCGACCAGCGAGTCGGCCACTTGGTCGTCAATACCGGTTCCCAAAAAAATGATGCGCTCGCGCAACAGGCGGGAATAAATGTCAAAAGCCCTCTCCCCGCGGCCGGATTGTTCGACCACCGTAGGCAGCACTCCAGGTGAGGCGACAGGAGTTGTGGAGGCCGCCCAGGGGAGGGGGGCCTGCCAGAGGCTGTGCACGGGATGGGGGAGGGCCTGGTTCACGCGCAGGGTGCCGATTGGGTTGGCCCTCTCAATCTATTGGCAAACGGCACGCGATCGCCTAAGGGGTGGTCGCCTCAGTGACGGCCTTGCTGCCATCAGTCTTTTTCGCCTTCTTAGGCTTTTCTGGCTTGTCGACAACGGTTTCCGATCCTGCTGCGGAGGCGCTGGACGTTGGAGCGCTCTCGCTGACGGTGGCATTGGCCTCCAGCCAGCTGAGAAGTTTTTCCTGCAGCAGCTCTTCGCTAACAGCAATGCGCAGGCGCTCCTCGTCGATGTTGGTGCGCTCGCCAAGCTCCCGCCTCACTTCGGTTGCTCGGGCTGTCACCTCGGCGTCTGGAACCTCGACTTTTTCAGCGAGGGCCAGGGCACGAAGAGCCATGGTGCGCCGCAGCCGTTTTTCCGCTTCGGGCCGGGAGGTGTCCATCAGGCTGCGGACGACATCAGCCGTGAAGACCTTCTTCACGTCCATGCCCTGCTGGGCGATCTGGCTGGCTGTTTGCTCCACCAGTTGGCGCATTTCTTGCTGGATCAGGGTTTCCGGCAGTTCCACCTCCAGCTGTTCCACCAAGGCCTCGAGCAGAGCCTCTTGCCGATTGGCCTGATGGCGCCTTTCGGCATCCTCTTTCAAGCGTGTCTCCAGCTCAGCCCTGAGTTCCGCCAGGGTGCCTTTGTCGCTGGCCTGTTGAGCGAAGGCATCATCAAGCTCTGGCAGCTCCTTGGTCTTGAGGTCGACCAGGGTGATCGTGAAGGTGGCCGGGCGGCCTGCCGCCTCCTGCTGGGGGTATGACTCGGGGAAGGTGCAGCTGACATCGCGGCTGGCGGCCACCTCCATGCCAACGATGCCCTCCACGAAGCCGGGAATCATGCGGCCCTCCTCCAGCTCCACCTCCATTCCCTCGCTGCTGCCCCCTTCGATGGGCTCGCTGCTATCAGCGAACACTCCGCTGAAGCTGATCCGGGCGACGTCTCCCATGGCAGCGGGGCGCCCTTCTACTGGCACCAGCGCAGCGAGTTGGCGGCGAGATTGCTCTAAAAGCTCCTCCACCTTTGCAGGATCGAAGGCGACTGGGGCGGCTTCCGCCTTGAGCCCCTTGGTGGTTTTGAGGGTTGGGGAGGGTTCCACATCCATCTCCAACGTCAACACGAGCTCGGACCCAGGCGTGAAGCGGTCCAACACCGCCTCAAACGCCTCCTGGAGCGCCGGTCGCCCCAAGGCGTCAATCCGCTCCTGCTCCAGGGCATCGCGGCAGACGCTTTCGACGAGGTCTTCCAGAGCTGTGGCTCGGATCCGCAAAGGCCCCAACTGCTGAATCAGCACGGAGCGAGGCACCTTGCCCTTGCGAAAACCGGGCAGCTTCACGCTGCGGCTGAGTTTTTCCAAAGCGGCGTCGTAGCTGGCCTGGCAGCGCCCACCGGGAATGGCCACCTCCAGCGCCACGCGGCTTCCTGGGCGTGGATGGGCGCTCACTTTCAGGGGAGAGGCCTGGCCGGTGGAAGAGCTGGCGGCTGAGGTCATGGACGGGGCCGGATGGCGGGCAATCCCCAATCCTAGAAAGTGGCCTTCAGCAGCCTCGGGCGCGTATTGTTTGTTTGACGCTCAGTCGACTTCATATACCCAGCAGCCCATCGTTCGGCGATGGGCTGTGCCCTGGGCCCGTTTCCAGAACGAATTCCCTCGGGACGTCCCGATCGCTCTGGCTCTTTGCATCGGTGCCCCGTTAACGCACTATCTCAACCAAGCCAGCAAAGCTCCATCCATCCCTGCCCCGCCCTATCTCCAATCTCCCCTCGGTGACCACGCTCCCTCGCTCCAGCTCCCACTCCGATCCCTCTGCTAACCCCCTGAAAGGTCTGCCAAATCGCCCCTTGCGGATCGGCATCCTCGGGGCGACAGGAGCCGTTGGCGAGGAGATCTTGAACCTCCTGGAGGAGCGGCAGATGCCCGTGCAGGAGTTGCGTCTCTTGGCGTCTCCCCGCTCGGCCGGCCAACAGTTGCTGTGGTGTGGGGAGCGACTCACCGTGAAGGCTGTGGAGCCCTCCAGTTTCGAGGGGCTCGATCTCGTGCTGGCGTCTGCAGGAGGGTCGGTGTCGAAGCAGTGGGCTCCCCAGGCCGTGGCCAGTGGGGCGGTGGTGATCGATAACTCCAGCGCCTTTCGCATGGATCCCGACGTGCCTTTGGTGGTGCCGGAGGTGAACCCCAGCGCGGCCTTCTCCCACCGGGGGATCATCGCCAATCCCAATTGCACCACCATCCTCCTGTGCCTAGTGTTGGCCCCACTTGAGGCGAGATGTCGCATTCGGCGGGTGGTGGTGAGCACGTACCAATCGGCTAGCGGGGCAGGGGCCCGGGCCATGGAGGAGCTTCGTCAGCTCACGCGCACCATGCTGGAGGGGGGAACACCGCGCAGTGAGGTGTTGCCCCATTCCCTGGCTTTCAATCTCTTCCTCCACAACTCACCCCTCCAAGCCAACGGCTACTGCGAGGAGGAGCTCAAGATGTTGCATGAGACCAGAAAGATCATGGGCCGCCCCGACCTGCTCCTGAGCGCCACCTGCGTTCGGGTGCCCGTTCTTCGCGCCCATTCGGAAGCCGTCAACATCGAATTTGCGGGCTCTCTCGCCGCTGAGGACGCCCGTGCCCTGCTGGCGGAGGCCCCGGGCGTGGTGTTGATCGAGGACCACGGCGCCAATCGCTTTCCCATGCCCATTGATGTGACGGGGCAGGATCCCGTGGCGGTCGGTCGCATCCGTCAGGACCTGAGCCATCCCCAGGCGCTGGAGCTCTGGCTTTGTGGGGATCAGATCCGCAAGGGCGCCGCCTTGAATGCGATTCAAATCGCCGAACTCCTCAGGACTGCAGACGGAGGTGAGCCTTGAGCGGCCCTCCCTTGGACTCCAGTCCACGCTTTGGTCGTGTGCTCACCGCGATGGTGACCCCCTTCCGCAGCGACGGTGCCGTTGATTTGGCCTTGGCGGAGCGCCTCGCCGACCACCTGGTGGGCCATGGCTCCGATGGCCTTGTGGTCTGCGGCACCACAGGGGAATCCCCCACCCTCAGCTGGGATGAGCAGCACGCCTTGTTTTCTGTGGTGAAGCGGGTGGTGGGTGCCCGTGCGGTTGTCTTGGCGGGCAGTGGCAGCAATTGCACCGTGGAGGCCGTTGAGGCCACCCGTGAAGCGGCTGCTCTGGGCGCCGATGGGGCGTTGGTGGTGGTGCCTTATTACAACAAGCCTCCCCAGGATGGCCTGGAAGCCCATTTCCGGGCCGTGGCGCAAGCGGCTCCAGAATTGCCTTTGATGCTCTACAACATCCCAGGTCGCACGGGTTGCCATCTCGCCCCTGAGACGGTGGAGCGCCTGCTGGATTGTTCCAACATCGTGGCCTTCAAAGCCGCCAGTGGAACGACGGAGGAGGTGCAGCAACTGCGGTCCCTCTGCGGTGAGCAGCTCGCCATCTATAGCGGCGACGATTCCCTCACGTTGCCGATGCTCTCCGTCGGGGCCGTGGGGGTGGTGAGCGTGGCCAGCCATCTGGTGGGCGACACGATCCAAGCCATGGTGCAGGCCTTCCTCTCCGGCCAGAACCGTGAGGCACTCGCCCTCCACGAAAAGCTTTTGCCTCTCTTCAAAGCCTTGTTTTGCACAACCAATCCCATCCCTGTCAAAGCCGCCCTCGAGCTTTGCGGTTGGCCTGTTGGCGCCCCGCGTCTGCCCCTGTTGCCTGCGGATAGCCACGTGCGTGAACGCCTCTCCTCCATCCTTGCTGCCCTGCGTCCTACCTGACGCCAAGGCTTCGCCCAGACCGAGCTTTTATCTGCTTCCTGATTTCATGACTAGTTCCAACGGAAAATCAACCAAACCAACATCGGCAGATGGCAAACCACCTGCCCTGCGTGTCATCCCCCTGGGGGGATTGCATGAGATTGGTAAAAACACCTGCGTCTTCGAATATGGCGATGATCTCATGCTTGTGGACGCTGGTTTGGCGTTCCCTAGCGATGGCATGCATGGTGTGAATGTGGTTCTACCCGACACCAGCTACCTGCGGGAAAACCACAAGCGCATCCGCGCCATGATTGTCACCCATGGCCATGAGGATCACATCGGTGGCATTCCTTATCACCTGAAAAACTTTGATATTCCTGTGATTTACGGGCCGAAGTTGGCCCTCTCCATGCTCACGGGCAAGATGGAGGAGGCCGGCGTGACAGATCGCACCACCCTGCAGACGGTCAGCCCCCGCGATGTGGTTCAAGTGGGGCAGCATTTCAAGGTGGAGTTCATCCGCAACACCCACTCCATCGCCGATAGCTACACCCTGGCGATCACCACTCCCGCTGGTGTTGTGGTCTTCACGGGCGACTTCAAGTTTGACCACACGCCCGTTGATGGCGAGGTGTTCGATGTGCAGCGGCTGGCGCATTACGGGGAGCAGGGAGTTCTTTGCCTGTTCAGTGATTCCACCAATGCCGAGCTGCCTGGTTTCACGCCCCCGGAGAGGGCTGTCTTCCCCAACCTTGACCGCCATTTCGGCAAGGCAGAAGGCCGCGTCATCGTCACCACGTTTGCCAGTTCTGTTCACCGGGTCTCCATGATCCTCGAGCTGGCCATGAAGCATGGTCGCAAGGTTGGCCTGCTTGGGCGCTCGATGCTCAATGTGATCGCCAAAGCCCGAGAGTTGGGCTACATGCGTTGTCCTGATGAGTTGTTTGTGCCGATCAAGCAAATCCGTGATTTGCCCGATCGAGAAGTTGTGCTGCTGATGACGGGCAGTCAAGGAGAGCCCTTGGCCGCGCTGAGTCGCATCTCCCGCGGCGAACATCCACAGGTGCAAGTGAAATCAAGCGACACCATCATCTTCTCGGCCAGCCCTATCCCTGGCAACACGATTTCGGTGGTCAACACCATCGATCGCCTCATGATGCTGGGCGCCAAAGTGGTGTACGGAAAAGGGGAAGGCATCCATGTCTCCGGCCACGGCAGCCAGGAGGATCAGAAACTGATGCTCGCCTTGACCCGCCCCAAGTTTTTTGTTCCGGTCCACGGGGAGCACCGCATGCTCGTCTGCCATTCCAAAACGGCCCAGTCAATGGGCGTTCCCGCAGACAACATCCTCATCATCGACAACGGGGATGTGGTGGAGCTCACCCCGGACTCCATCCGGCGAGGCGAGGCTGTCAAGGCGGGCATCGAGCTGTTGGATGCTTCCCGAAACGGCATCGTGGATGCACGGGTGCTCAAAGAGCGCCAGCAACTGGCGGAGGACGGGGTCATTACCCTGCTCGCGGTGATCAGCACCGATGGGGTCATGGCGGCCCCACCCCGGGTGAATTTGCGAGGTGTGGTCACCACCGCAGATCCCCGCAAGCTCTCCGTTTGGGCGGAACGGGAGATTCGCTGGGTGCTCGAAAACCGTTGGAATCAGCTTTGTCGCAACACGGGAGGTAAAGCTCCAGACGTGGACTGGGTTGGTGTGCAACGGGAGGTGGAAGTGGGTCTTCAGCGTCGGCTGCGCCGGGAGCTTCAGGTGGATCCCCTGATCATCTGCCTGGTGCAACCGGCTCCAGCTGGAAGCCCTGCCTACAAAGGACAAGCCGATTCCGAGCCTGATACGCGGCCGGCCTCCAAGGGGCGTCAAGTGGGCAGGGACAGGGGCCGGGATGGTGCCTCCGAGCCCCGCCCACGACCTGAGCCTGCGACCGCCACGGCTGCGGCAGCAACGCCGACAACCCAGCCTGAGGAGCCTGAATTGGAGGCGGGCCGCACCCGCCGACGCCGCTCTGCGGCTTTGGCGGGCTGAGCACACCCATCAGCCCACGACCACCAGGAGCAGTCCTGACTTGAGTTCCCCATCCTCTTCCTCTGGCTGTCTGGGTTCGAGCGCCGGCTCTCGCCTAGAGGCTGAGGGGGAGGGGGTGAACACCACGTCCACCTCTTCGGCCAGCATCGGGCTGGCCTGGTGAACCTCGATCAATTCGGGTTCATCCACCACATCGGGGATCAATGCGGAGGGTTCGTTTTTCTGGAGCCAAGGAAGCTCGGTGGCCGAGGGCGCTTCAGGCTCCAGCGATGCAGGCTGGCTGAGCCACGGCATCACAGGCTCTTTTCTCTTTGGTTTGGCTGGAGCCGCCTCGTCCTCCCCAAGCTTGAAAGGGTCTGCGCCGATTCCCCTGTCCGCCAGACCCGCCGTATTCGTCTCTGTGGTGTTCGGCAGCGTCTCCTCTTCGGGTTCAGGCTCGGGATCCATGGCGGGCATGGGATGGAGGGGCATCTGCAGGGCTTTTGCAGAGGAGGTCTTGGTCCGCGATTTGGGCCCAGACTTCTCCTCGCTTTCAGCCCGTTCTGTTTCAGGCAGAAACAGGGTCGGGCGAGATGGTGCCTCCGCATCGTCTTCCGGCTCGGTGATCATGGTGGAGACCAGAGGCTGGTGGCACTGATCCAGGCCGTCTTCAGCGATCTGGCGCAGGGCTGGTTCCGCGTCACTCTGGCGGACCACCTCATAGAGGTCTTCAGCGGCATCCCGATCGCCATAACCATGGAGCAGGGTGTGGGCCATCAAGAGCTGCATGCGGTGGCGCAGCGCCATCGCCTCCGCTACTCCCCCAGCCTCGATGAGCTCCCGCAAGAGAAGGGTGCCCGCCTCCACCACGGTGGCCCAGCGACCTTGGCAGTAGGCCTTCTCAATCACCGCGTATCGCTTTTGCCAGTCGCTGGTGTCAGGGGAGCTCTCCATGGGGGTTGGGGTGCGGAGGGGGAATGAGATGCAGGTTGCAGCCATCCCAGCGGAGCTGCCAACCTTGAGCCAAATCTTGCCGCCCCGGACCCTGCTTCGGCGGTAGCCGTGCCAGCAGCAGCTCCAGGCTGCGGGCGTCAAGGGCGCGTCCCCAATGGTGTCGGAGCCAGTGTTGGAGGAGGCGGCGTTGGTTTGCCGGTTGGAGCCCAGCCAAGGGGCGACGGGCCAACGAGGCTGCTCCCACCCCTTGCCCTGCTGTCGCTGTGAGAGCGGTGAGGGCCAAGCCGACCAATTCCTCCGCCTGGTCATCCTCCTGGGCCAGCCGTTCCGCCAGAGCTCCCATGCGGCTCGTGGCGCCCGGGTGGAGGGCCTCCAGCACGGGCAACACCTCGGCTCGCACCCTGTTGCGGCTGAAGCGGGGATCCGCATTGGTGGGGTCCAGCCAGATGGGAAGTTCCATCTGGCGGCAGATTCGAGCCGTGTCCTCCCGGGTAAACGGCAGCAGCGGGCGCACAAGCTGCACACCCTTGGCCAGCGGGCGCTCTGCCCGCAATGCCGCCAGGCCCCGCTGGTGACTGCCCCGAGCAAGATTCAGCAGAAGGGTTTCCGCCCTGTCGGTCGCGGTGTGTGCCGTGAGCACATGGGCACATCCAAGCGCTGCGGCCTGTTCTATCAGGCAGTTGTAACGCCACTCGCGCGCCGCCGCTTCGGAGGTCGGAGCAGGTTCGGCCCGTTGGCGGCAGAGGGTGAGACCCTGGGCCTCCGCCCAGGCAGCAAGGGCCTCGGCCTGGGTGGAGGCTTCGCGGCGCCAGGCATGGTCACCGTGCCAGAGGGTGAGCTGCCAGGTGTGGAGAGGCTGCAGATCCCGCAGCAGCCCGGTCAGGGCCATGGAGTCCTGGCCTCCAGAGATGGCCACCAGCAGGTGGGCGCCCCTTGGCAACAGGGCAGGTTGGTGCAGGAGGTGCCGGTGAAGCTTGTCGTGGTCCGGTCCCCATCGCCGGGCAGGAGGCGCAGCATCGGATGGGAGAATCACGGTCTGTACCTCGCGTGCCTGCAGATGTCGCGTCACTCCAGCCTGCCTGCCCCCCTGCAGGAGGCGATCGGACAGCGCCGGCTTCTCAAAGTGATTGCCGGGCTGACGAATCGCGATCAGGCTTCTGTGGAGAGGATTGCCCGGGCTGCGGCAGCAGGTGGGGCGGATCTTTTGGATCTGGCCTGTGATCCCTCCTTGGTGGAGCGCATCCTCGAGGTGGCCCCTGGATTGCCCCTGTGCGTTTCCGCTGTGGATCCTGCTCTGTTTCCCGCCGCTGTGGCGGCCGGGGCCGCCATGGTGGAGATCGGCAATTTCGATGCTTTCTACGCCCAGGGCTTGCGCTTTGAGGCCGAGGAGGTGCTGGGCCTCACCCTCCGCACCCGTGAGCTGCTGCCAGACGTGGTGCTTTCCGTCACTGTCCCCCATGTGCTGCCTCTGGACCAACAGGAGCAGTTGGCTGTGGCTCTGGCCCATGCAGGCGCAGATTGGATACAAACGGAGGGAGGCACCAGTGCCCATCCCGTCAGCGCTGGAGTGCTGGGCTTGATCGAGAAGTCTGCCCCGACCCTGGCAGCCACCCATGCCATCAGCCGGGCCCTGGCCGCTGCGGAGAAACCCTTGCCCGTCCTCTGTGCCTCAGGCCTCTCGGCCGTCACAGTGCCGCTGGCCCTGGCTGCGGGCGCTTCCGGTGTGGGGGTGGGATCCGCCGTGAATCGCCTGAGGGATGAGGTGGCCATGTTGGCCGTGGTGCGGGCATTGCGAGAGTCTGTCTGCCCTTCCGTTGCTCCTCAGGAGAGCCCTGCTTATCGTGGCGTAATCCCTGTTTAAGTTCCATGGTCGGTTCTCTTCTTTGGCTGCTCCAGTGGCCAATTCGAGCCGCGATTCTTCTGCTGATCTCCAGACTGCCCCTCGGGGTGGACATGGCCAACTTCCAGGTGGCCTTCCTCTCCGCTGCGGTGATTGGCCTGTTGGGTACTCTCCTGCTTTGGCCGCTTCGCTTCATCTTGGCGCCCCTGAAGTTGATCGCCACCCTGGGTGGGCTGATCCCCGTGGGCTTCCTGTTTGATTGGCTGATCTCCATCATTCTGTTTGCCCTTACAGCCTGGTTGGTTCAAGGCTTTCGGCTTCGCAATGGCCTCACCAGCGCGGTGCTCGGGGCGTTGGTTTACAGCTTCATCAGCTTTTTTGTGCTCAGGGGCCTTGGGCTGGAGGTCCCCCTCACCCGTGCCATGGGTGCCTGATGGCAGATCGTCCTGCCTGAGGCCCCATTTGGCCTGCCGAACCCCGTCGACCCCTCATTGACGCCAAAATCAGGGGATGTCCTTCCAGCTTCAGGCTCCTTACACCCCCCAGGGAGATCAGCCCACCGCCATCAACGCCCTTGTGAAGGGCGTTGATGGCGGTCAGCGCTATCAAACCCTCCTGGGGGCCACAGGCACCGGCAAGACCTTCACAATCGCCAATGTGATCGCGCGCACCGGCAGGCCCACGTTGGTCTTGGCACACAACAAGACGCTGGCTGCCCAACTCTGCAACGAGTTGCGGGAGTTTTTTCCGCGGAACGCTGTCGAATACTTCATCTCCTATTACGACTATTATCAGCCGGAAGCTTACGTTCCTGTTTCGGACACCTATATTGCCAAAACGGCTTCGATTAACGAAGAAATCGATATGCTTAGGCACTCCGCCACCCGCTCGTTGTTTGAGCGTCGTGATGTGATTGTCGTTGCATCTATCAGTTGTATCTACGGTCTTGGTATTCCGTCTGAATATCTTAAAGCGGCTGTTAAATTTGAAGTTGGAGCATCGTTGAATCTGAGATCGTCATTGCGGGAGTTGGTCAACAATCAATACTCCCGCAATGACGTGGAGATTAGTCGTGGCCGTTTTCGGGTGCGAGGCGATGTGTTGGAAATCGGCCCCGCCTACGAAGATCGCTTGGTGAGAGTGGAGATGTTTGGAGATGAGGTTGAGGCCATCCGTTACGTGGATCCCACCACGGGAGAGATCCTCCAGAGCTTGGAAAGTATCAGCATTTATCCCGCCAAGCACTTCGTCACTCCCAAAGAGCGATTGCAGGCTGCCATTCAGGCCATTCGCCTTGAGCTATCCGAACGCCTGGAGCACCTCCACGGCCAGGGTCGTCTGTTGGAAGCCCAGCGGTTGGAGCAGCGCACGGCCTACGACCTGGAGATGCTGGAGCAGGTGGGCTATTGCAACGGAGTGGAAAATTACGCCCGTCACCTGGCTGGCCGCCCTGCCGGGTCCCCACCGGAGTGCCTCATCGATTATTTCCCGAAGGACTGGTTGCTTGTCGTGGATGAGAGTCATGTCACCTGCAGCCAGCTGCAGGCGATGTACAACGGCGACCAGAGCCGCAAGCAGGTGCTTATCGAGCACGGCTTCCGACTTCCCAGCGCGGCGGACAACCGGCCGCTGAAAGGGGAAGAGTTCTGGCAGAAGGCGAATCAGACGATTTTTGTCAGCGCCACCCCTGGTGATTGGGAGCTCACCCAGAGTGACAAGCAGGTGGTGGAGCAGGTCATCCGCCCCACCGGGGTGTTGGATCCCGTGGTGGATGTGCGGCCCACAGAGGGTCAAGTGGATGATCTGCTTGGTGAGATCCGTGAGCGGGCGGCCAAACAGGAGCGGGTGCTCGTGACCACCCTCACCAAACGGATGGCCGAAGATCTCACCGACTATTTGGCCGAACATGGTGTGCGCGTGCGCTATTTGCACTCTGAGATTCATTCCATCGAGCGGATTGAAATCATCCAGGATTTGCGCAATGGGGAATATGATGTGCTTGTGGGTGTCAACCTGCTGCGTGAAGGGCTTGACCTGCCCGAGGTGTCGCTTGTGGCCATCCTCGATGCAGATAAGGAGGGTTTTCTGCGGGCGGAGCGCTCCCTGATTCAGACCATCGGCCGTGCAGCTCGCCATGTGGAGGGGCGGGCTCTCCTCTACGCCGATACCCTCACCGACAGCATGGTCAAGGCGATCTCGGAGACGGCCCGGCGCCGTGCGCTTCAGGAGGCCTACAACACCAAGCACGGCATCACGCCGCGGCCGGCAGGCAAGCGCGCTGGCAACTCCATCCTCGCCTTTCTGGAGGTGTCGCGCCGGTTGAATGATGAGCAGCTGGAGGAGGCCACGGAGCAGGCCGAGCACAACGCTGTTCCCCTCGATTCGCTGCCTGAGTTGATCCAGCAGCTCGAGGAGAAAATGAAAGCGGCGGCGAAAAATCTGGAGTTTGAGGAGGCAGCCAATCTCCGCGATCGCATCAAGGGGTTGCGTCAGAAATTGGTGGGCAAGGGCTAAGCATCTTGGAGCAAGCCAGGCTCGTTATCGCTTGCGCCACCCAAGGGCCAGCCAGGCTCTTCCAGCGCGCCACCCTGCTGGGCCGCAGCCTGCAAAGCTTCCCAGAGCCGCTGCGCCCCAAGATTTGCTTGTTGGCCGACAACAAAGGGCAGCGATCTATGGGCTTGCCGTCCTTCTACAACCGTGTGATTGATGAGATGGAGTCTGATCAGATCGTTGTGTTTATGCACGATGATGTCTATGTACACGATTGGAATTTGACCTTCCAACTCGATCGGGCACTGGAAGCCTTTGATCTGGTTGGCGTTGTGGGATCAGCCAATGTCCCCCATGGCCAACCAGGCTGGTGGCATGGTCTGGATGGGGAGGGTCGACCGCTTCGCAACGATGCGGTGACTCGCTCCGGATCAATCAACCATTTTGATCCCGGTTTGGTGCGCCCCGATTGGTATGGACCGGTGCCCATGGCCTGCGATCTGCTGGATGGTGTCTTTTTGGCCGCCCGGGTGAACACCCTGCGAACCCGGCAAATCCGCTTTGACCCCCAGTTTGCTTTCCACTGCTACGACACCGACTTTTGCTACACAGCCCGTTCCCGGGGTTTGCGTCTGGGCACCTGGCCGCTGTCGCTCACCCATGCCAGCGCTGGATCATTTGATGACAACTGGATCCGGGCAGCGCGACAGTTGCAGGCGAAGCTGGCGTCGTGCGGCGACTGATCAACTGGATGGGCTGCCCTCCGTGCCCTCGACCCGGTGGTTGGTGAGGCCTCCGAGACCAAATGCAGCATGGACGGCTTGCAGGGCCCGAACCCCGTCGGCTTCAGCCACAACGCAGCTGGTGCGAATTTCACTGGTGGCAATCATCTCAATGTTGATGGCGGCATCGGCCAGTGCTCGGAACATCCGGGCCGCGGTGCCTGCCTTGCAGGCCATCCCGGCCCCCACGGCGCTCACCCTGGCGATGGCCGAGGCCTCCTCGAACGTCGCCCCTGGCCACTGGCCCAGCAGCGGTTTGAGCGCGGCCTCGGCGCCGGGTCGGTCGCCTCGGCGCAAGACAAAGCTCATGTCACGGCTGCTGGTGGCTGCCCCGGCAACGGCGGGACGCAGTCGCTCCGATTGCACGATGGCATCCAGGCTGATCCCCGCATCGGCCAGCGCTCGGCAGATTTGCGCCGCTGCGCCCGGCCGATCGGGCACACCTTTGACCGTGACCTGCACCTGATTGAGGTCAAGGGCCACCCCGCGCACGGCTGGAGCCTCGCGATCGGCCGCCAGGGGCCCTTCCCGCAGCTGCGTCTCCCCGAGTTCAAACGCTTCGGCCGCAGCCCGGAGGGCCTTGCTGCCCTGGCTGCCCTCCACCACGCAACTCACCTTCACCTCGCTGGTGCCGATCAAGCGCAGGTTGATGCCTAGGCGGGCCAGGGTGTCAAACAGCCGGGCTGCCACCCCCGGCCGGCCCATGATTCCTGCGCCGGAGATGCTGATCTTGGCCATGCCCCTCTCCGCCGAGAGCCTGGCCCCCTCGGCCTGCAGCTCCTCCAGTAGGCGTTGGCAGACCTCGCTGGCACTGTCGAGCTCCTCCTCCTTGACGGTGAAGGCGATGTCGTTGCTTTCCCCTTCATGGCTGGATTGCACGATCAGATCGACGTTCAGCCCGGCGCTGCCCAGGGCCTCAAACAGCCGTGCTGCCACCCCTGGCTGGTCCGGCAGGCCGGAGAGGGCCAGCACCGCCTGGTCCCGTTCCAGCTCCGCCCCATCCACGGGTTTGCCCAGTTCCAACCCATCGCTGCCGACAGGCCGGCTGAGCCCGCTTGTCAGAGTTGTGCCTGGCTCCTCACTCCAGCTGGAGCGCACCACCAGGGGAACGCCGTAGTTGCGAGCGATCTCCACGGCCCGGGGATGGAGCACGGCGGCCCCAAGGCTGGCCAGCTCAAGCATCTCGTCGCAGGTCACCCGCTCCATCAGCTGGGCATCGGGCACCTTCCTCGGATCGGTGGTGAGCACGCCCGGCACATCGGTGTAGATCTCACAGGCCTGGGCCCCGAGCGCTGCGGCCAGGGCCACCGCCGAGGTGTCCGATCCCCCGCGCCCCAAGGTGGTGATCTCTGGAATTCCGGAGGGACCGCTGCTGGTGCCCTGGAATCCGGCCACCACCACCACAGTGCCCTCTTCAAGGAGCCTCCACAGCCGGTCCGTGCGGATCTCGAGGATGCGTGCCCTGCCATGGGCGGATTCCGTGATGATGCCGGCCTGGGCACCTGTCATGGAGACCGCCGGCACCCCGAGCCTTTGCAAGGCCATGGCCAGGAGGGCGATGGACACCTGCTCCCCTGTGGACAGCAGCATGTCCATCTCCCTTTGGGGAGGAGCATTGTTGATGGCCCGCGCCATGGCGGTGAGTTCATCGGTGGTGTGTCCCATGGCGGACACCACCACCACCAGCTCATGGCCGGCCTCCCGGCTTGTAGCAATGCGGCGTGCCACAGCCTGGATGCGTTCCACGTCGGCCACGGAGGTGCCTCCGAATTTCTGGACGAGGAGGGTCATCCGCGGGCGGCTGCAGGTGGAAGCCAACTTATCGAGGAGAGCCCAGCGGCAGCAGCCAGGCTTCTCGGAACGTCTCAGCCGGATCGGATCCCCGCTTCAGGGAGGCCTCCGCCTCAAGCAGCTGGCGCAGCAGGGTGAGCAGGTGTGCGGTGCTGCGACCCCGAAGTTGCTTGCGCATCACGTAGATGCGTTTGGGGTTGCCGATGCCTGCCGCCTTGGCGATGGTGGCCACGTCTTGCTCCCCTTGGGCTTCCAGCAGGGCCACCCACAACCAACCGCGGATCTGGCTGGAGAGGGAGGCAATGATCCGCAGGGCGGGCTCATTGGCGTCCAGCAGGGCATCCACCAGGGCGATCGCTTCCGCTGGCTGGCCGGCCAACAGCGCCTCTCCCACCGCCAGGGCCGTGCTGGAGCGGCCGCCCACCAGCTGGGCGACGGCTGCTGCCGTGATCTGCGCGCCGCCATACACCCGCAGTTTTTCCAGTTCGCTGGCCAGCCTCGCGCTGTCGCTGCCGATGGCCTGGGCCAGGGCTTCGGCCGCCCGGGGGTCGAGGGTCAGGCCCATCTCCCTTGCCGTGCGCTGCACCATGTCCAGCTGGCCGGCTCCGTCCCAACTGGCGGGCAAGGGAAAGCTCCGCTCCTCTGCCACGGCGCGCAGGGCTTTGGTGGTGCGCAGGCGGGCATCGGGCTTGGAGCTGCTCACCAGCACCAAATGGGTCTGCTCGGCGATGGCGCCCAGGCAAGCCTCCAGGGCCTCAGCCAGTGGGGGAGGACAGGCGCCACAGAAGGGGCTGCGTTGCAGCACCACCACCCGCCCGCCCGCCCCGAGGGGTGGGGTGCGGGCCTCTTCCAGGGCCCGCCGAGCCTGCTCCCCATCCTGGCCATCCAGCCGACTCAGATTCATGGCACCCCAGGCAGGATCGAGGATGGACCCCGCCAGTTCCTCCACAGCCCGCCCACGGGCGGCCTCATCGTCGCCCCAGTAGAGGTGGATGGGCATCAGGGGCTGCCTTGAACGATTTCGACCATCCGATCTTCACTGAAAGCCTGCGCCGCATTCGCCTCTGGTTGGGGGAGACGGGCCTTGGCGGGGTCGAGCGGGATGTGCTGGAACGCCTTGTGCACAGCAGCGGCGACCTGAGCCTGGCTCCCGAGCTTCGCTTCAGTGCTGGTGCCTGCGCCCTCGGCGCCAAAGCCTTGAGCAGCGGGGCGCCGATCCTCACCGATACGGCCATGGCTGCTGCGGCGGTGGGCCCGATGGCCCGTCGCACCTTCGCCAACCCGGTCTGGTCGGTGTTGACCTGGGCACCGGCGGTGGCTCCAGAGGGAGGCACCCGCGCCGCAGAGGGGATGGCAGCTGCTTTGAAGCGGCATCCCGGCGCCGTGGTGCTGATTGGCAGTGCGCCCACCGCGTTGGAGCGTTTGCTCGCCCTCACGGAAACCGGTCAGGTGGACCCGCCGGCCCTGGTGATTGGCATGCCGGTCGGGTTTGTGGGGGTGGCGGAGAGCAAGCGGCGGCTCGCTGGCAGTGGATTGCCCCAGATCCGCCTCGATGGCAGCCGGGGGGGCGCCGCGTTGGTGGCCGCGGCTGCCAATGCCCTGCTCCGGTGGACCTGGCTGCAACACAGGCGTTAGGGCTTCCCCAGAGCCACGTGGCTGTTGGCCTCGATGCGGCCCAGAACTTCTCGGGCTCGCCTCACCACCGTCGAGGGCACCCCTGCGAGGCGGGCCGCCTCAATGCCGTAGCTGCGGCTGGCGCCACCGGTGACAACCTGGTGCAGGAACAGCAGATCGTCACCGGTCTCTTGCACGAGCACCTGGGCATTGGCCACATTCGGCAGCAGAGCAGCCAGCTCGTTGAGTTCGTGATAGTGGGTGGCAAACACTGTGCGCGCCCCCAGATCCTGGGCCAGGGCCTCGGCCACCGCCCAGGCAATCGCCAGGCCGTCGAAGGTGGCCGTGCCCCGACCGATCTCATCCAGCAGCACCAGGGAGTGGGGAGTGGCGTGGTGAAGAATGTTGGCCGTTTCAGCCATCTCCACCATGAAGGTGGATTGGCCCGTGGCCAGATCGTCCACGGCTCCTACGCGGGTGAAGATCCGATCGGCAAGGCTCAAGCGGGCTGATCGGGCGGGCACCCAGCTGCCGATTTGGGCCATCAGCTGCAGGAGGCCTGTTTGGCGGAGGTAGCAGCTCTTGCCACTGGCATTGGGGCCGGTGAGCACCAGCAGGTCGGGAGCGTGGGGTTGTCCCCCCCCCAAAGCGATGGGGTTGGGGGTGAAGGGGGTGTCCACGAGGAGTTGCTCCACCACCGGATGGCGGCCGGCCTCGATGGTGAGTTCTCGGCCCGCAACGATCACGGGGCAGCAGTAGCCCTGCGTGGCGGCCACCTCCGCGAGCGAGGCCAGGGCATCAAGCCGGGCCACCCGGCGGGCGACGGCCCGGATCGAGTCTGCCTGCTGCCCCACTTGCTGGCGCAACGCCGTGAACAGCTCGTATTCCCGCTGGGCCGCCCGGGTGCGCAGCTGCAAGATGCGCCCTTCTCTCTCCTTGAGTGCCGGTGTGACGAAGCGCTCCTCACTGGCCAGCGTTTGCCGGCGGATCCAATGGGTCGGCACCGCCGCGGCCTTGGAACGGCTGACGGACAGGAAATAGCCGAAGGTGCGGTGGTAGTTCAGGCGCACGTTGGCATTGCCGCTCAGCTGGCGCTCCTGTTGCTCTTGATCGGCGAGCCAGCGATCCTGATCATCCAGCTGGTTGCGGAGCCCATCCAGGCGAGGGTCCACCCCATCGTGGATCAGGCCACCCTCACTCAGGCTCAAGGGCGGTGTCTCCACCAGGGTGTGGCGCAGCTCGGCGGCCAGGGCCGCCAATTGGGGTTCCGGTCGGGCGAGATCGTGAAGGGGGGTGCTGCTGGCAGTTTGGAGGAGCTCCGCCAACCGGGGCAGTCGCTCCAGGCCATCGGCGAGGGCCACCAGGTCGCGGGCGGAGGCACTGCCTGCCCCGGCTCGACCGGCCAGACGCTCCAGATCAGCCATGGGCCGGAGCAAGCGACGCACCGCCAGCCGCAGAGCCCTCTGCTCCACCAGCTCGCTCACCCCCTGCTGCCGCTCCAGAAGGGGGTCGCGATTCACCAGAGGAGCTTCCACCCAGCGCCGCAGGCAGCGGGCGCCCATGGCGGTGACGGTGCGATCCAGGGCCCAGAGCAAGGATCCCTCAAATCGGCCACCCATCTGGGTGCGGGTCAGCTCGAGATTGCGACGGGTCTGGGCATCGAGCACCAGCTGGTCGCCTGCATGCCAAAGCCCTGGTCTCTCCAGGGGAATGGGATCCCTGCCACCCACTTCCGCGTCTGGATCCGGCTGGGTGCTGTCCAGGTAGGAAAGCAGGCCTCCGGCGGCCCGAAGGGCCAAGGGCGCCTCCTCCAGGCCCAGACCCTCCAGCCGGGCCAGGCGGTAGCGCTCAAGAAGCCGCTGGCGCGCCTGGGGAGCCTCGAAGGATGTGCGCGGTTGCGGAGTTTGCCTGAGCTCCCTTGGACACCAGCTGGGAGGCGCGATTTCGGCCCCATCCCCCTGCGCCGGCTGGGGCCAGACCACCTCGGCCGCCTCCAGCCGCAGTAGCTCCTGGTGCAGGGCCGCCAGCCCCTCCTGCTCGCTCACGCGGAACTCGCCGGTGCTCACATCGGCGACGGCCAGCCCCCAGCGGGCTCCCTGGGGCACCACGGCACAGAGCCAGTTGTTGCGCCGCGCCGCGAGCATCCCCTCCTCCAGCACCGTGCCCGGAGTGAGCACCCGGGTGATCTCCCGGCGCAAGAGGGTGCCTTTGGAAGGGGTGGTCTCCAGCTGGTCGCAGAGGGCGACACAAAGCCCCCGTTGCACCAGCTCAGAGCAGTAACGATCCGCCGCATGGTGCGGGATGCCGGCCATCGGCACACGGCCGATCTCCTTGCCGCCCTCCTTGCCGGTGAGAGAGAGCTCCAGCAAACGCGACACCGTGATCGCATCTTCGAAGAAACACTCGAAGAAGTCCCCTAGGCGATAGAGCAGCACTCTGTCGGGATGGGCCGCCTTGAGCGACACGTAGTGGCGCAGCATCGGGGTGAGGGCCCCTGGGTCCACCAGGCTGTGATGAGACCAGGCCGGGGTGTCCTCCGAGGGGAGAGGCTCCTGGGCGGCGCCGTTGTCCTCCGGGATGGTGCCGCTTGATGGGGCGTTGGTTGCCGCGGGTTTGCTCTGTCGACGGCGCGGACGGGCGACCGCATCGGCCTGGAGTGCCCCATCTTCCAGATCCACCACGGGTTGATCAGGAGAGGGACCTGGAGTGGCCTCCTGCAGATCAGCCGCAGTGACCAGGAGGAGTTGCTGGCTGCTGGCCCCACTCATGGCACTGACGGTAGTGGGAATCGATGTTAGAGGGCTCTACCGGTGGCGCTTCAGCGGCGGTGGGGGGCACGGGCAAGTGGTTGGATCCACCGGCTGTGCCGTCGTGCGCCGCCCACTGGCTTCGCTGGCGGGCTCCGACAACTTGTAAAGGATGCTGGGCTGGGGTTCCTCTTCGGTGGGGGCGTCATGTGAGAATCCGCCCAATGCCTGAATCGGCCAGCGCGCCTTCCATCCCATGCAGATCATCAACACGCTCACCGTTCTGGCCCTTGTGGTGCTCTCCTTTGCGTTGATCGTGGCGGTGCCTGTCCTCTATGCCAGCAGCGAAGACATCGGACGCTCGAACCGATTGATCCTCATTGGGGGGCTGGCCTGGGTGGGGCTGGTGCTTCTGAATTGGGGGATGAGCTACTTCGTGGTCTGACCCTTGACCATCTACGAAGGAACGTTCACCAACACTTCTGGCCTGCGGATCGCCCTTGTGGTGGCCCGGTTCAATGACCTGATCACTGGCAAGTTGCTTAGCGGCTGTCTCGATTGTCTGTCCCGCCATGGCATCGACACCTCGGCCGAAAGCCAGCAACTCGATGTGGCTTGGGTGCCTGGCAGCTTTGAGATCCCTCTCGTGGCTCAGCGCTTGGCTTCAAGTGGCCGTTATCAAGTGGTGATTACCCTTGGCGCGGTGATTCGTGGGGACACGCCCCATTTTGATGTTGTGGTGGCTGAGGTCAGCAAAGGTGTTGCCGCTGTGTCGCGCAGCACGGGTGTCCCGGTGATTTTTGGTGTGCTCACAACAGACACCTTGCAACAGGCCCTGGAGCGGGCGGGCATCAAGAGCAATCTGGGTTGGAGTTACGGCCTGCAGGCCTTGGAAATGGGGAGCTTGATGGGCGTTTTGCCCGCTTAGGGGCCATGTGGTGGCGAACCCCTTGGCTGCGCCAACGCAGAACACTGGCGGTTCTTGCGGGTTGGGATGCCGCTGTGCTTACCCTCTCTTACAACTTGCTGTTCGCCCTGCGCATCGGGCGATGGCCGGGAGTCACCAAGTCTGTTTTGGCTTTGTTGATCCTGTGGGTTGGCGCTTCCTATCTGCTTGGTCGTTATTCAAGTCAGGATTTTTCAGGGTTAAGGGTGTGGCGGCTGCTCCGGGCTCCCAGCGTGGGCTTGATCGTTCTGGTGGTCGTTGTGGTTCTTTTGAACTGGGGTTTTCAGAGCGGCGATCCCCGCACATTTCGCGGCTTCCTTTTGCCCATGCTGGCATCCACAACGCTGCTTTCTGCAGCGGCTGAGTGGGCTGCCACCCGAACTCCATCCCGTAAGAACCGCTGGCTCATCGTGGGCAATGCCAGCGAAATCAAGTTGTTGCGCAAGGAAATCAAGATGCTGGGTCTGGCGCAATATCTGGAGTTGCATTACTGCTCCAGTCGGGTTTTTGCTTTGAACCAGACTGTGCAAGCAGGCGGTTTTGACGGCCTCGCGGTCAGTGAAACGGCCGAGCTGGATGACGAGCTCCTCCAAAACCTCCTCTCCAGTCGGGGTCGGGGCGCATCGGTTTGCACGCTGGTGGCCTGGGCCGAGCGCCACTTGCAGCGGGTGCCTCCCGAGTTGTTTTCCAGCCGCACGCTTCTGCACGCCGAGGGTTTTGAACTGCAGCCAGGGCGCTGGGGATGGCGTGTGAAAAGGCTGGGGGATGTTGTGGTGGCAAGCACGTTGCTGGTGCTCACCTCGCCGCTGCTGTTGGTTGCCTGTGGCTTGATTCGCCTCGAAGATGGCGGACCAGCGTTCTACTCACAAATTCGGACAGGTCTCTATGGAGCGCCGATCAGGATCTGGAAATTGCGAAGCATGCGGCATGGCGCCGAGTTACAGGGCGTTCAATGGGCGCAGCGAAATGACCCTCGCATCACGGGCGTAGGGCGATGGCTGCGACGTTTGCGCATCGATGAATTGCCCCAGCTGGTCAGCGTGCTCAAAGGGGAAATGAGCCTTATTGGGCCTCGGCCTGAGAGGCCCGAGCTTGAGGATGCCTTGCAAGAGGCGATTGTGCATTATTCCATTCGCCATTGGGTGAAGCCTGGCCTCAGTGGATGGGCGCAGGTCTGCTATCCCTATGGAGCCTCGATTGAGGACAGCAGAATTAAGCTTGGCTACGATCTGTACTACATTCGAAATGCCGGCCCCTTGCTGGATCTTTTGGTGTTAATCAAAACTTTGCGCCTTGTCGCTGGGGCCAAGGGTTCCGAGCCCCATGCGTCCCAGGTTGGGCAGTGAGGTGGCCTCCTCCCCTGGCGGGCGATTGACGGAGTCCCTGGCGATGGGGCATGCTGGTGAGGTCTCAGCCAGGGGCTATGCTCCTGGGGAAGCCGAAAGCACGGCTTTCAGTGCGGATGTAGCTCAGTGGTAGAGCATCTCCTTGCCAAGGAGAGGGTCGAGAGTTCGAATCTCTTCATCCGCTTTTTTCTTTGATCATCAGAACTTGGGACGGATTCGTTTCGAATCCCATTTTTTTGTAAAACTCCGCGCTGTTGGTTGTCATGAGATAGATCCGCTCGCAGCAGCGCAGCGCCTGGCTCTCCAATAACGCGGCCAGGATCGAACGTCCGATTCCCCGTCCCACGACCTGGGCATCCACCACGAGATCCCAGATGGTGCCCCGATAAATCGTGTCGCTCGTCGCACGCCCAAAACCCACCAGTCTGCTCCCCTTCCAAGCGGTGACGCAGATGGCACTGTGTTTCAGCATCTGTCTCAGATCGGCCAGGGATCGCCCGTTGGCCCAGAAAGCATTGCTGTCCAAAAGATGTTGTAACTGTTCGAGGGCTTGGGCCGGCCTGAGATCAGGCCCCAAGCCAAGCCGTAAGGCTCTTGCGCCATGGCCGTGACGCACAAGCCGCAGCGCCTCCCCCCCGCCTTGTGCAAGTTCTGTTGAGCTGTTGTTGCCTCTCATCCCCGCAAGAGTGGTGGGACCCGAGAAATCATTTGCTTGTGATCGGCTCGACGTCTCAGAGATGAAAGTGTAGCCAGGAGGCCGCTGCATTCCTACAACTTCTCCTTCCCTGATTCAGGCCCTCAGCCCTGTCTGTTGAAGTGGTAAGGTGGAAATTCAAGATAAGTGTGCAGTTCCCCATGCTCAAGCTGCTGCTGGGTGATCCAAGCTCTCGCAAGCTGAAAAGATATCAGCCTTTGGTTTCTGATATCAATCTTTTAGAAGAAGACATTTCCCCCCTCTCCGATGATGAGTTGCGTGGTTTAACGGCCGAATTCCGAGAGAAGCTTGATAAAGCCGACAATCTTTCAAGAAAAAAACTACTTTTAGATGAGTTGCTGCCCCAGGCTTTTGCTGTCGTTCGTGAGGCGGGGAAAAGAGTGTTGGGCATGCGTCATTTTGATGTGCAGCTCATCGGTGGCATGGTGTTGCATGATGGCCAGATTGCTGAGATGAAAACTGGCGAGGGAAAAACCCTGGTAGCCACCCTGCCCGCCTACCTCAATGCGCTCACTGGCCAAGGGGTGCATGTGGTGACGGTGAATGATTATTTGGCTCGCAGGGATGCGGAGTGGATGGGCCAAATTCATCGTTTCCTTGGATTGAGCGTGGGCTTGATCCAGCAGGACATGCTGCCTGCTGAGCGGCAGCGCAATTATGCATGTGACATTACATATGCCACAAATTCAGAGCTGGGCTTTGACTATCTTCGCGACAATATGGCCACGGATCTGGCGGATATTGTGCAGCGAGATTTTCATTACTGCATCATTGACGAGGTCGATTCCATCCTCATTGATGAAGCACGAACGCCACTCATTATCTCTGGGCAGGTTGAGCGTCCTCAAGAGAAATATCGGATGGCGTCTGAAGTGGCAGCGCAGCTGGTTCGCTCCCCCGAGCTTGGCAGGGATGGGATTGATCCAGAGGGTGATTATGAGGTGGATGAAAAGCGCCGCAATGTCACTCTCACTGATGAGGGATATGCCCATGCCGCCAATCTGCTTGGCATACAGGATCTTTACGATTCAACTGATCCCTGGGCCCATTTTGTCAATAACGCCCTCAAGGCTAAAGAGCTGTTCATCAAAGACGTTAATTATATCGTTCGCAATCAAGATGTCGTGATTGTTGATGAAAATACAGGGCGTGCCCTGCCTGGTAGGCGTTGGAGTGATGGACTGCATCAGGCCATCGAATCTAAAGAGAACCTTCCCATCCAGCCCGAAACGCAAACCCTGGCAAGCATTACTTATCAGAACTTTTTTCGGCTCTATCCGCGCCTTGCGGGCATGACAGGCACGGCTAAAACAGAAGAATTGGAATTCGAAAAAACCTATAAGCTTGAAGTGACGACGGTGCCCACCAACCGCACGACTGCGCGCGTGGACTGGACGGATCAGGTGTATAAAACAGAAACGGCAAAGTGGCGTGCTGTTGCCAATGAAACCGCCGAAATTCACGGTCGAGGCCGCCCCGTGCTTGTCGGAACCACCAGCGTGGAAAAGTCTGGACTGCTTTCGACTCTCCTTGCTGAGCTTGCCATTCCCCACAACCTCCTCAATGCCAAGCCGGAGAATGTGGAGCGTGAAGCCGAGATCATCGCGCAGGCCGGCCGGGCCGGAGCTGTGACCATCGCCACCAACATGGCGGGTCGTGGTACGGACATCATTCTGGGTGGCAACAGCGATTACATGTCTCGCTTGAAATGCCGCGAAGTTCTACTTCCCTGTTTGGTGCAAGCGGAGGAGGGTCATGGTGCTCCAATCCCTTATCAGCGCTCCGCAGACCAACGCGCCCGTGCCGTAACCACTCTCTACCCTTGTGCACTTTCCGAGGAGACAGAGAAGGCTCTTGAGGCCTTGGCCAGAGAGCTGACGCAGCAGTGGGGTGGACGCTCTCTCTCGCTGCTGGAACTCGAGGATCGCATCGCCTCGGCTGCGGAGAAAGCTCCAACGAGCGACCCGCAGATTCAGCAAATGCGGGATTTGATTCGCCGCATTAAGGACGAGTACGACCTGGTCGTGAAGCAGGAAGAAATCCAGGTGCGGGAAGCGGGTGGGTTGCATGTGATCGGCACAGAACGGCACGAGTCGCGACGCATTGATAACCAGCTGAGGGGTCGAGCAGGGCGTCAAGGAGACCCGGGGACCACACGCTTCTTCCTGTCGCTAGAGGACAATCTCTTGCGCATTTTTGGTGGAGATCGGGTGGCAGGGCTGATGAACGCTTTCCGTGTTGAGGAAGACATGCCCATTGAATCAGGCATGCTGACACGATCACTTGAAGGAGCACAAAAGAAAGTTGAAACCTATTACTATGATCAGCGGAAAGAAGTCTTTCAATATGATGATGTCATGAATAATCAGCGCAAAGCTGTTTACGCGGAGCGCCGGCGTGTGCTTGAGGGAAGGGAGCTGAAGCTGCAGGTATTGGGCTACGGGGAGCGGACGATTGATGACATCGTAGAAGCTTATGTAAACCCTGATCTGCCGCCTGAAGAGTGGGATTTGCAACGACTGCTGGATAAGGTTAAGGAATTCATTTACCTCCTCCAGGATCTCACGCCTGAGCAGTTGCGAGGCTTGAGCATTGATGAGCTCAAAGCATTCCTCCAGGAGCAAATGCGCAATGCTTATGACATCAAGGAGGACCAGGTGAACCAGATCAGGCCTGGCCTGATGCGCGAAGCCGAGCGCTTCTTTATCCTTCAGCAGATCGACACTCTTTGGCGGGAGCATTTGCAATCCATGGAAGCCCTCAGGGAAACGATTTATCTGCGGGGCTACGCTCAAAAGGAGCCAATTATCGAATACAAAAATGAGGCCTATGATATGTTCCTTGAAATGATGATACAAATCCGACGCAACGTCATTTATTCTATGTTTATGTTCCAGCCCCAAGTTCCCGAGCAGGTTACCGCCTGATTTCTTCCTCAGAGCCGCAGATTCTCTAAAACGATTCTTCGTTTTGAGGTTCAGGACGCTGCCTTTCTGTTCCACTGTCCGCAGGAGGTTCCTCGATCCTTTCGCCAAGAAACTCGAGAATCTCCCGGTCGCGGATGTTTTGCGCTCTGCCGCTGCACGGCGCCTTCAGGGGCCTGCCGGCCGCCACCTCCCGCAAACACTCCTGCAGTCGGTTGACCTCGCTCTCCAGCTGGTCAATTCGCTCCATCAAATTGCGGATGACTTTGGCTTCCGCATCTGGGAGAGCTGAGTGGGCCAGGGGGTCGATGCGGACACCGGATTGATGCACCACTCTTCCAGGAACGCCGACGACCGTGCTGTCTGGATCCACGTCCCTCAGAACCACAGAGCCCGCCCCGATCCGCGTGTTCGTGCCCACCGTGATCGCCCCCAGCACCTTGGCCCCCGCACCGACAACAACGTTGTTCGCCAGGGTGGGGTGCCGTTTGCCGTGTTGCTTGCCGGTTCCTCCCAGGGTGACGCCTTGATAGAGCAAGCAGTTGTCGCCGATCACGCTGGTTTCCCCGATCACCACGCCCATGCCATGGTCGATGAAGACCCCATGGCCGATCTGGGCACCGGGATGGATTTCCACGCCCGTGAGCAAACGAGCCACTTGGCTCAGCAGGCGCGGGATCAGGGGAATCTGCAAGCGCCACAGACGATGGCTGATGCGATGCATCGCGAGGGCGTGGAAGCCTGGATAGCACAGCAGGATTTCGAGGGTGCTCCTGGCGGCAGGGTCCCTTTCTCGGATTAGGGCCAGATCTGCGCGCATGGCCCGGAAGACGTCGCTGACGGATCGCATCACACGGCCAGAAGGCCGATTTCTTTGCGCAACTGATCGATGGTGGCACTGCCCAGGTAGCTCTGCGCGCAGTGCACAACAGGAAGTCGCATCAACTGTGCTCGGTTTTGTCGCAGCGTTTGCTCCACCAAGGGCAGGCTGGGTCGATCGCACAACACATGGCTGGCGGCTCGCAGCAGGGCCAGCAACCGACTGCC
This sequence comes from Cyanobacteriota bacterium, assembly GCA_035284785.1. Classification (GTDB taxonomy): domain Bacteria; phylum Cyanobacteriota; class Cyanobacteriia; order PCC-6307; family Cyanobiaceae; genus Cyanobium. The sequence continues at coordinate 28,636 of JAYKHK010000069.1, forward strand.
CGTGTCGGGATTGGCTGTCATCACCAACAGCTCGTTCCCCCGCATGGAATGCAGGATCACCTCTGCGGCCCGCAGGATGCCGGGACTGATGCTCACCAAGCCCACGCAGCTGCCTGCTCGCAGCTCCTTGAGCAGGTCGAGCTCGTGCCGGAAGTCGTTCAGATCGACAGGCACGGCCCGGATGCCGTGGCGTTGGGCGATCTCCTCTACGGGTTGCAGAAAATAGCGGCTGGTGACCACGGTGCCCTTGCTGGAATTCTCCAAGACCGCTTCCAGCTCCTCCATCGGAACGACCTCGACAGGCACTTCCAAATTGGGAATGAGTTCCTCGGCGATCAACATGGAGGCACCAATATCCTCCCGTGGCGTGCTGACCAACACCCTCGCGCCGCAGCGGAGTCGCCAATCAACCTCGCGTGTGAGCAGATCTCGCGCCTGTTGGAGGGTGCAGCCCGCATTAAGCAGTCCGTCGATGCTTTGCCGCACCACCCGGTCAATGTCCGGCAGCGTCTTCGTGCGAAGCCCTGGCGGTGGTTTGAGCTCCTTGGGCTTCTGCTGATCGCGAACATAGATGCCGGAGCCAGCCATCGCCTCCACCACGCCATCGGTCTCCAATTGCCTGTACACCTTGCTGATGGTGTTCCGGTGCAAGCCCGTCTGCATGGCCAATTGGCGTGTGCTGGGCAAGCGGTGACCAGGTGGGTAGTGCCTTGCCGCGATGGCGAAGCAAATCTGGTTGTAGAGCTGGGTGGAGGCGGGAATATCGCTTTCCTGCTGGATGTGGAAGCGCACGCGGCTAAAGCCATGGATCTGGCGGCCACCCTAAGGAGCTTTTGCCTCCGTGACAATTCCCCCCCTGGCATAGCACCATGTGCCGGTTGCTTCCGGGCCATGGAGAAATCTGAGTGGACCGACGTCTCTGAAGCCTCTGCCGCTGGTCCGATCAAGGCCGGATGGGTGACGTTGGCCCCCGAACGGCCAGGGGAGGTCCCCCTGAGCAGTTGGTGGGCGCGGCCCCAGCAAGGCCCTCTCCAGGGGGCTCTGGTGGTGTTGCCGGAGATCTTCGGTGTCAACCCCTGGGTGCGCAGCGTCACCGACCGCCTGGCGGGGTTGGGTTACGGGGCTTTGGCCATTCCCCTGTTTGCGAGAACAGCACCGGATCTCTGCCTGGGGTATGGCCCAGAGGAGGTTTTGGAGGGTCGCTCCCACAAGGACCGCACCACCGCCTCAACTCTCTTGCTTGACGTGGCAAGGGCCCAGCGGTGGCTGGCCTCGCAGGCGGCTGAGGGCAGGCCCTTGGCCGTGGGTTGCATGGGCTTCTGCTTTGGCGGCCACGTTGCGTTGTTGGCCTCCGCTTTGGAGGGCATGGCCGCGAGTTGCGCCTGTTATGGAGCCGGGGTGGTGCAGGGTCGGCCCGGTGGGGGGGCCCCCAGCCTGGAGGTGTTGACTCAGCCTGGTGGGCGCGTGCTCCTCATTTATGGTCGCCAGGACCCCCTGGTTCCCCCGGAGGATCTGAGGGCGATCGCGATGGCGGTGGAGGCAGCCCAAGGCGGCAGCGATCGCGAGCGCGTGCAGCTGCTCACCTTTGCCGCAGGGCACGGTTTCCTCTGTGAGGAGCGGCAGGATTTTCAACCTGAAGAGGCCAGGGCCGCCTGGCTGGCGATCCTGGCTTTCTTTGCAAAAAACCTAAATTGAATCGGGAGGGTTCACTCCTCGCTTGACGACGCCGGGCCGCTTGTGTCAGGAGCCTTTGATCCTGTTTTGACAGGGGCCGGTTTGGCGGGCTTGGCAGGAGTGGTCTTGCTGGCCGCCTGGCGGCGTGGGGAGAGAAACATGATCATGTTGCGACCCTCCCGCTTGGGTGGCTGCTGAAGCTCCGCGTTGTCCTCGAGATCTTTTGCCATCCGCATCAGAAGTGCTTCGGCAAGAGCAGTGTGCTGAATTTCCCGGCCGCGGAAGATCACCGTGCACTTCACTTTGTCACCAGCTTTGAGAAAACGGCTGGCTTGGCCGATGCGCACCTGATAGTCGTGCGAGTCGATTTTGTAACGCATTTTCACCTCCTTCACCTCGGTCTGGTGGGATTTTTTCTTGGCTTCCTTGGCTTTTTTTTCTTGCTCAAACTTGTATTTGCCGTAATCCATCACCCGACAAACGGGGGGATCGGCTTTTTCACTCACCAAGACCAGGTCTAGCTCTCGGTCTCGGGCTACTTCCAGAGCAGCCTCGCGTGTGATGACCCCGAGCTGACTGCCATCGGCATCGACGACCCGGAGGTTGGGGTAGCTGATGCGCTCATTGATGTTGGGGAGCTCCCGCACGGGAGCACGACGATCTATGCGGGGGCGGGGAGGCATTCAACAGGGCGGATTGCACTTCACCCTAAACCTTGCCGTGACGACTGGACGGCTTTGATGGCTTGTTGCATCAGTTCCTCACCCTCGAGCCAAAGGGGGTGGTGTTGTCGCCGAAACCAGGTGCGCTGCCTTTTGGCGTATTGACGGGTGCGTTGCTCCGTTCTGGCGATGGCCTGGCTCTCCTCCAGATCCCCCCTCAGCACCCGCCGGGCCTCGTCGTAGCCAATGGTGTCAAGGAGCGGGCAGCTTTCCCCATGGCGGGCGATCAGCGCAGCGGTCTCCCTCACCAGACCGTCTTCATACATGCCCAAGGTGCGCTTCTTGATGCGGAGGGGCAGGTCCGCGGGGTCCAGCCCCAGTTCCAACACGGGCCAAGGGGGAGGGACGCGCCGTTGCTGGGAGGAGAGGGGCTGACCCGTGGCGTAGCACACCTCCAGGGCCCGTTGGGTGCGGGAGGTGTCCGCAGGGGCGATTCGTGTGGCGGCAACGGGGTCGCAGGTGGCCAGAAGCGCGTGGCACAGCGGTTGCCCCAGGGCCTTGAATTGCTCGCGCAGAGGCGGCTGGGGAGGAACGGCGGGAGGGGCCAGCCCCTGTAGCAGTCCCTGCAGATAGAGCCCACTGCCACCGACCAGGAAGGCCATTCCGCAGCGCTCAAGCTCGGCTTGAACGGCGGCTCGCGCCAGGGGGAGGAACTCCTGCAGCGTGAAGGGGTGGTCTGGGGGCCTCAGGTCGAGCAGCTCGTGACGCACCCGCTCCCGCTGCTCGGCCGTGGGCTTGGCCGTGCCGATATCCATGCCGATGTAGAGCTGTCGGGCGTCCACGCTGATCACCGCCAGGTTCAACGCTTCGGCCAACTCCAACGCCAGGCAGGTTTTGCCGCTGGCGGTGGGACCCATCAGTGCGATGACAAGGGGTGACTGGCCGGCCCCGGGGGATGGTGGAGGAAAAGACGAGCTCATGCCCAATACTCTGCGCCGGCGTGGGGCTCCTCTAGCGGCCGTGGTTCCAAGGGGCATTGCACCCCCTGCGGAAACGCTTCCGTAGAGGGGGCTGGCTGGCGCGAGGAAGGGCCAATGGTAAATTGGCCTGCACAAGCCAGCCGATTTTCGTTCACGCCTCTTTTATGGCGTTTCTGCGGCCCACCCTGGCGGTCGATTTTGTCTGCCTTTACGCTCCCTCACCCCATCTGAGACCCGCCTTCGCATGAGCGACGCTTCGCGAGTCCAATCTGCCTACGGCGCCGAGCAAATCCAGGTGCTGGAAGGCCTGGAGCCGGTCCGCAAGCGGCCTGGCATGTATATCGGCTCTACAGGGCCCCGGGGGCTCCACCACCTCGTTTACGAGGTGGTGGATAACTCTGTCGATGAGGCCCTTGCCGGACATTGCGACGAAATTTTGGTGATCCTCCACGGCGATGGATCCGCCAGCGTTGCCGACAACGGCCGTGGAATCCCGACAGACATCCATCCCCGCACAGGGAAAAGCGCCTTGGAGACGGTGCTCACCGTGCTGCATGCAGGAGGGAAATTTGGATCTGGGGGTTACAAAGTCTCCGGGGGCCTCCACGGGGTGGGGATCTCCGTGGTGAATGCCCTCAGCGAGTGGGTGGAGGTGACCGTTCTTCGCCAAGGAAAGGAGCACAACCAACGCTTCGAACGGGGAGTGCCCATTGGTTCCCTGGCGGCCAAACCGGCTGAGGATCCTGAGCGAACAGGCACCCGTGTGCGCTTCCTGCCGGATGGGGAGATTTTCACCGGTGGGATTGAATTCGATTATCAAACCCTGGCCGCCCGCCTGCGGGAATTGGCCTACTTGAATGGTGGGGTGCGCATCGTTTTTCGCGATGAGCGGCCTGGCGAAGCCGTGCATGAAGAGATCTATCACTACGAGGGTGGCATCAAGGAGTATGTGGCTTACATGAATGCGGAGAAAGACCCTCTGCACCCAGAGATTATTTATGTTGATGCTGAGAAAGACAATGTTCAGGTGGAGGCCGCTTTGCAGTGGTGCGTTGATGCCTACTCGGACAATATCTTTGGCTTTGCCAACAACATCCGCACGGTGGATGGAGGGACCCACATCGAAGGGTTGAAAACCGTCCTCACCCGCACATTGAATGCCTTTGCCAAGAAGCGGGGCAAGCGCAAAGAGAGCGATGCAAATCTTGCCGGCGAGAACATCCGTGAGGGGTTGACAGCTGTTCTTTCTGTCAAGGTGCCCGATCCAGAATTTGAAGGGCAAACGAAAACCAAGCTTGGCAACACTGAGGTGAGGGGAATTGTCGACACTTTAGTTGGCGAAGCCTTGGCGGAATATTTAGAGTTTCATCCATCGGTGATTGATCTGATCCTGGAGAAGGCAATCCAGGCCTTCAACGCTGCTGAAGCGGCGCGCCGCGCCAGGGAATTGGTCCGCCGCAAATCAGTCCTCGAGAGTTCGACTCTTCCAGGCAAATTGGCCGATTGCAGCTCGAGGGATCCAAGCGATTCAGAAATTTATATCGTTGAGGGCGACTCCGCTGGTGGCTCGGCCAAGCAAGGTCGAGACAGGCGCTTTCAGGCAATTTTGCCACTGCGGGGAAAAATCCTAAATATCGAGAAAACGGATGATTCAAAAATCTATAAAAATTCTGAAATACAAGCCCTGATCACTGCTCTAGGGTTGGGGATTAAAGGTGAAGAATTCGACGAAAAAAACTTGCGCTACCACCGCATCGTCATCATGACCGATGCTGACGTCGACGGCGCACACATCCGCACCCTACTTCTGACCTTTTTCTACCGCTATCAGCGGGCCTTGGTCGAAGGCGGGTACATTTACATCGCATGTCCACCTCTTTACAAAGTTGAAAGGGGTAAAAAGCATGCCTACTGCTATAACGAAATTGATCTGAAAAAGACGTTGGAATCCTATGGTGAAAAGGCGAACTACACCATCCAGCGCTTCAAAGGCCTCGGCGAAATGATGCCCCAGCAGCTCTGGGAGACCACGATGGATCCCACGACTCGCATGATGAAGCGCGTCGAAATTGAAGATGCGGCCGAAGCGGATCGAATTTTCACCATTCTGATGGGAGACAAAGTCGCGCCGCGCCGGGAATTCATCGAAGCTCACAGCGCCGAACTCGACTTCGCCCAATTGGATATCTGATGCCGTTCTCGCTGCCGCGCCCCTGCAACGCTCTGCTCCCGTGGGCCGCCCTTTTGGGCTTCGCCCTCTTTGCCCCAGCGGCCCTGCCAGCTGGAGGAGCGGAAAAGCGCCTGCCAGAGCTGAGACGTCGGGAATCACCCGAAGAGCCCCTCCTCAATCTCAACCCTTGCACCCTTCGCTCTTCACCGCGCTGTCAGGCCCCGGCTCTGGCACACCTGGAGCCTGGCATTCCGATGCGGGTGTTGAGGTCCTGGCTTGAGCCGGGAGGTCGCCGCTGGTTGCAAGTGGCCACGGCCGGCTCCGCAGGTCGGGAGACCCGGGGCTGGGTTTTGGGCTGACGCATCGCCCCCACCCCATACAATCCATGCGGTCGGCAGGCAGGGACATGAGCGAAGTGTCCGGCGGCGCGGAAGTCCTCGTTCAGCATCTGCGGCTCCTGCTTGAGGCTGGCAACTACGACGGCGCCAAGGTGTTGCTGAAGCCTGTGCAGCCCGTGGATGGCGCGGAGGCCATTGGCAACCTGCCAACAACGCTGCAGGCCCTGGCCTTTCGGCTCCTGCCCAAAGACGAAGCGATCGAGGTCTATGAATACCTCGAACCCGCCGTGCAGCAGAGCTTGCTCGAGCGCTTGCGATCGGGAGAGGTGCTGGAGTTGGTTGAGGAAATGTCCCCCGATGATCGGGTGCGACTGTTTGACGAGTTGCCCGCCAAGGTGGTCAGGCGCTTGTTGGCTGAGCTAAGCCCGACAGAACGGCGGATCACGGCCCAGATGCTCGGTTACGAGAGCGGAACGGCTGGCCGGCTGATGACCACCCAATTCATTGATCTCAAGGAGTTTCATCGGGCGAGCCAAGCCCTCGAAATTGTGCGACGCCGGGCACGAGACACGGAAACGATTTACAGCTTGTACGTCACAGATGCTTCTCGCCACCTCACGGGCATCCTCTCCCTGCGGGATCTGGTCACCGCGGAGCCGGAGGAGCGACTGGGGGACGTGATGACACGCGAAGTGGTGAGCGTGACCACCGATACGGACCAAGAGGAGGTGGCTCGCCTGATCCAGCGTTACGACTTTCTGGCAGTGCCCGTGGTGGATCGCGAGCAACGTCTTGTGGGCATTGTCACGGTGGACGATGTGATTGACGTGATTCAACAGGAAGCCACCCGCGACATCTACGCCGCCGGGGCCCTGCAAGCGGGTGATGAAGACGATTACTTCCAGAGCAACCTGTTTACGGTGGCCCGCAGGCGGGTGGTGTGGCTTCTTGTGCTCCTTTTGGCGAACACCGGCACATCTGCCGTGATCGCCTCTGAAGATGCCGTGCTTAAAAGGGTCGTGGTGTTGGCAGCCTTCATCCCTCTGCTCATCGGGACGGGGGGCAACGTTGGGGCCCAAAGCTCCACCGTGGTCATCCGAGGGCTGAGCACCCAGCGCATCCAGTCCCTCGGTCCTGGGCTGGCCGTAGGGAGGGAGGCGGTGGCCGGTGCTCTGCTGGGCCTGTTGATGATGTTTGTGGTGGTGCCCTGGGCGGGATATGTGTCGCACAACTGGGTGGTGGCCTGGGCTGCGGGGATCAGCCTGTTGGGGATCACCACCCTGGCGGCCACGGCAGGGGCCGCGCTGCCCCTGTTGTTTCATCACTTCGGGCTCGATCCAGCCTTGATGTCGGCCCCGTTCATCGCCACCGCAACGGATGTGGCCGGTGTGTTCATTTATCTCCAAACCGCCTCCTGGTTGCTGGAGCGCTTTGGCGATGGCTGAAGCCCGGCCGGATCACGCCGGCTGGGCGACCAGATGAGAGACATTTACACTTCGTTAGGTTAGGCTTCACAGATCGTTAGGTCCAGGCCCATGGTCGCCCTCTCCCCTCTCGATCTCCCCACCGCTGACCTCACCCCGGCCCCCGTTTCCGCGACGACGGTCCGCGAGCTGCCATCGATGGATGCGGATCTCGTGCGCTCCTACCTGCGGGACATCGGCCGAGTGCCGCTGCTGACGCACGAGCAGGAGATCACCTTGGGTCGTCAAGTGCAGGAGCTGGTGGCGTTGGAGGAATTGGAGGCGGAGCTGACGTTGCGCTG
>JAYKHK010000070.1:0-5317 GCA_035284785.1 Cyanobacteriota bacterium
GTCAGGATGGGTCGACGCTGATGGCTCCCATGGGGCCACTGATTCCTTCCACTGCGGATCCAGCCTTGACTTCGGCTCCCGTTTCGGCCAGCGCAGCCCAAGCGCCACTCCAAACCACCCGTTCCCAGGAGATCTTCACCGCTGCCCAGCAGATGATGCCCGGCGGCGTGAGTTCGCCGGTGCGGGCCTTCAAATCTGTCGGCGGTCAGCCCATCGTGTTCGACCACGTCAAGGGGGCGTACGCCTGGGATGTGGATGGCAACCGCTACATCGATTACGTGGGCAGCTGGGGGCCCGCCATCTGCGGCCATGCCCACCCCGAAGTGATTGCTGCTCTGCATGAGGCCCTTGAGCGGGGCACCAGCTTCGGAGCCCCCTGCGAGCTGGAAAACCAGCTGGCCCAACTCGTCATCGACGCCGTGCCCTCCGTCGAGATGGTGCGCTTCGTCAACAGCGGCACCGAGGCCTGCATGTCCGTGTTGCGCCTGATGCGGGCTTTCACGGGGCGAGAAAAAATCATCAAATTCGAGGGCTGCTACCACGGCCACGCCGACATGTTTCTGGTGAAGGCCGGCTCCGGCGTCGCCACCCTTGGCCTGCCGGATTCCCCCGGCGTTCCCAGAAACGTCACCGCCAACACCCTCACGGCGCCTTACAACTGCCTCGAATCTGTCAAAGCCCTCTTTGCCGACCATCCCGGCGAGATTGCTGGAGTGATCCTCGAGCCCGTGGTGGGCAATGCGGGCTTCATCACGCCGGAACCAGGCTTCCTCGAAGGACTGCGGGAACTGACCCAAGAACATGGCTCACTGCTGGTCTTTGACGAGGTGATGACAGGGTTTCGCATCAGCTACGGCGGCGCCCAGGCAAAATTCGGCATCACCCCCGACCTCACGACTCTGGGCAAAGTGATTGGCGGCGGTTTGCCCGTTGGGGCCTACGGCGGCAGAGCCGACATCATGGCCATGGTGGCGCCGGCCGGCCCCATGTATCAGGCCGGCACCCTCAGCGGCAATCCCCTGGCCATGACGGCTGGCATCAAAACCCTCGAACTCCTCAAACAACCGGGCACCTACGAGCGCCTCGCGACAATCACCGAGCGGCTGAGCAGTGGCCTGCAGGAAGCAGCTCGCCAGGCGGGGGTTCCCATCAGCGGCGGCGCGATCAGCGCCATGTTTGGCTTCTTTCTCTGTCACGGCCCCGTGCGCAACTTTGAGGAGGCCAAATCCGCCGACACGGCCCGCTTCGCCAAGCTCCACCGCGCCATGCTGGAGCGCGGCATCTACTTGGCCCCAAGCGCCTTTGAGGCGGGCTTCACATCTCTGGCCCACTCCGACGCGGATATCGACACCACGATCCAAGCGTTCCGGGAGGTGTTCCCTCTGATCGCTTGACATCGAGGACGCTTGTGTCTGAACGCGCGTCATCGCAGCCATTGGTCTGAACCGCTACCAGCGCAGGACAACCCAGGCCCATAGGGTCGCGGCAATGTCTGGCCATCTAGGGCCTGTGGAACGCTTCTTCCTGGAATTGGATCCTCCTGTTGAGGCCATGCGCGCTTGGCCCCATGTGGTGATCGTGGGAGGGGGGTTTGCCGGTCTGAAGGCCTGTCATGCCCTGGCACGCCAGCCGGTGAGAGTCACCCTGATCGACAAGCGCAACTTCAACCTCTTCCAGCCCCTCCTTTATCAGGTGGCTTCGGGGCTGGTTTCGGAAGCGGATGTGGCCTCCCCCCTGCGGCAGATGGTGGGCCAGGCCCCCAACATCCAGATCCTGCTTGGGGAGGTGGTGGACATTGATCCGGAGGCCAAGGAGGTGGTGTTCAACGAGCAGCGCTACAGATACGACCATTTGCTGTTGGCCACCGGCTCGGGCAGCACCTACTTCGGGAGGGAGGAATGGCGACCCTTGGCCCCGCCAATGAAAATCCTCGAGCACGCTGATGAGATCCGTCGGCGGCTGCTGATGGCCCTGGAGGAGGCCGAGCAAACTCCCGACCCAGTGCGCCGCAGCTTCCTGCAGACCGTCGTGGTGGTGGGGGCAGGCCCGGCGGGCTGCGAGCTGGCTGGCTCCCTGATCGAACTGATGCACCGCGCCGTGCAAAGGGATTTCAAGCAACTGCGCCAAGAGCTCTGCAAAGTGATCCTGGTGGATGTGGTGGATCGCGTGCTGCCCACCATGGCGCCCGAACTCTCCGTCGATGCGGGGCGCTATTTGGAGGGTGCCGGCGTCGAGCTGAAACTCGGCGCCAAGGTGGAGGAGATCGCGTCGGGACGGGTGAGCCTGCGCACCCTCTCCGGCTTGGAGGAGCTGGAGGCGGCCACGATCTGCTGGACGGCAGGGGTGCGGGCCTCCCGTCTCGGAAAGCTGTTGGCGGAGCGCACGGGCTGCTCGGTGGATCGGGGCGGCAGGTTGGTGGTGGAGCCTGATTTTTCCCTGCCTGGCCATCCCGAGATTCGCGCCGTCGGAGATCTCTGCGCCTACAGCCACACTGCCGACGGCAAGCCCCTGCCAGGGATGGCCGGCCCCGCTGTGCAAATGGGCGGCTGGGTGGCCAAGGACATCCTGGCGGGGTTGAAGGGCGAGACCCAGCCCCCTTTCCACTGGGTGGACCTGGGGAGCATGGCGGTCATCGGTCCCTGGTATGCGGTGGCCGATTTGCGCGGCTGGCACGTGACCGGCCTGGTGGGGTGGATTCTCTGGGCCCTGGCCCATCTGGCCTTCATCCCCGACACGGAAAACCGCATTGCCCTGTTCAGCAAATGGATGTGGCAGATCGCCACGCGCCAGCGCACGGCGCTGCTGATCACGGGCCGCCCCGATCAACACCTCGGTGTGGATGTGGGTCTCTACCGGGCTGAGCAGCAAGGCAGCCCCTCTGGCGAACCAGCCGACGCTGTTGAGAATGCCGGCGGGAACGGGGTGACCCACCCCGCGGGGCAGGAGGCTGCTGCAGCCTGAGCTGGCAGTGGCGAAAAGCAAACCGGTGGCAGAAGCCATTGAAGAAGCAATTAATCTGCCTCCAAGCGCCATCTCCCTTTGACACCCCCCGCTTCTCCCCGCCTGCGCTGGCTCACTGCCGCCCTCCTCCTGGCAGGGGCCGCGTTGTCATTGGTGTTGCCCTTCGTCTCCGCCACCTTCCTCACCCTTCTGCTGGGCAGCGCGGCTGTCGTGGCGGCCATCTCTCAGTTTCTGCGGCTGAGCGGCGAGCCAGACACCCGCGGCAAGGTGTTTCGAGCCCTATCCGGTGTGCTGTATCTCATCGGGGGTCTCTCCTGCATTGTGTTTCCGATCCAGAGCACCATCAGCCTCACCCTGTTTGTGGGGGCCCTGCTAGCCACCGAGGGCGTGATGGAGCTGGCCGCCGCCGCCACCCAAGAGCTGCCGGCCCGGGGCATGGTGTTGCTGGATGGCATCATCACGGCCGTTCTGGGCGGGATGCTGATCGCCGAGTGGCCCAGCGACAGCCTGTGGGCCATCGGCACGCTCTTTGGGATCTCCCTGGCCTTCTCGGCTGTCAACCTGCTCACGGCCCCGCCCACCAGCGGCGGCGCCACCCCCACCACCGCCTGAGGGGCACTGATGCGCCGGGGCGCAAAACCGGATGCGGGTCTTATTCAGCAACAGCGGCCCCTTCTGGTCGGCGCGGGTCGATGGCGGCGGCAGAGCCGCCGCCCTCCCGCAGCTCCACGGAATGGGCCGCCCCCATGGCGGGGGTGAGCTTCAGGGCATGGCCGAATCCCTGCAGCAGCAGGAGAGTGTCGGGGGAGAGGCCTTCCTCATGGCTGAGCCCATCGGGCCAGAGCTGGCTATGCACCCGGGGGGAGGCCACCGCCGTGGCGAGATTGCGGCCATGCACCAGGCGATTGAGGAGCACCTGGGCCACGCTGGTGGTGATGCGGCTGCCGCCCGGGCTGCCGGTGGCGATCCAGGGCGTGCCATCGGGGCGGAACACCAGGGTGGGAGCCATGGAGCTCAAGGGGCGCCGGCCCGGAGCAATGGCATTGGCCTGGCCCTGCACCAAGCCAAAGGCATTGGGCTTGCCGGGGCTGGCGGTGAAATCATCCATCTCGTTGTTGAGCAGAAAGCCGGCCTCTGGCACGGCCATGCCGTTGCCGAAGGGGAAGTTGAGGGTGGTGGTGAGGGCCACCAGGCCTCCCTGCCGATCGGCCACGGAGAGGTGGGTGGTGTTGGTGCCTTCTGGCCAGGGGGGCCGGGGGGGAAGGGCGGTGGGGGGACCATGGCGATCCAGGGCGATCTGCCGGCGCAGAGCCTTCAGATAGGCCTCATCGAGCAGGGGTTGCACAGGAAGGCGGATCTGGTCGGGATCACCGAGCAAGTCGTTGCGGTCGCGAAAGGCCAGGTTGCTCGCTTCCACCAGCAGATGGATGGAGCGGGCGCTGTTCAGCCCGCTGGTCTCCAAGGGGAAGGGCTCCAGCAGGGCCAGAAGTTGGAGCAGGGTGAGGCCGCCGCCCGGCGGGGGCATGGTGGCGATGGGGTGGCCGCGGAAACGGCGCTCCAGGGGCGCCACCAGGCGGGCCCGGTAGCGCTGCAGGTCGGCCGTGGTGATCAGGCCGCCGCGCTCGGCCATCAGGCGCGCCAGGGCAGCGGCCACCGGCCCCTCATAGAAGCCTGGCTCCCCCTGGGCGGCGATGCGGCGCAGGGTGCGTGCCAGCTGGGGCTGGCGCAGGAGGTCGCCGGGGCGCGGGGCGCGGGGCTGGCCATCGGGGCCCGCCCGATAAAAGAGGGCCCGGGCCGTGGGATCGGCCTTGAGCTGGGTGGAGGCGTTGAGGGCGGTGCTGAGGGTGGGGCCAACGGCAAAGCCCTTCTCCGCCAGGGCGATCGCCGGCTCCATCACCTTGGCCAGGGGCAGCCGGCCGTAGCAGCGCTGGGCCGCCACCAACCCCGCCACGCTGCCCGGCACGCCCACGCTCAGCAGGGAGCGGGTGGCCCGCTGGCGATCCACGCTGCCATCGGCCTTGAGAAACAGGCCCGCCGTGGCCGCTTGGGGCGCCTCCTCCCGGAAGTTGATCGCCACGGCGGTGCCGGCGCCGATGGGGCGCTCGGGCGAGGGGGCGTTGGAGGGCAGGCAGCCCCGCCCCCGCGCTGGCGAGGGGCCCGGCAACCAGAGCACGAGAAATCCGCCGCCGCCAAGATTCCCCGCCTGGGGGTAGGTGACGGCCAGGGCAAAGGCGGTGGCCACAGCCCCATCCACCGCATTGCCCCCCGCCCGCAGCTGGCGCGCCCCCGCCTCAGCGGCGAAGCCCTCCTGGGCCGCCACGATGCCGCCGGTGGAGAGCACGGGGTGGAAGCGCTC
>JAYKHK010000071.1:0-10512 GCA_035284785.1 Cyanobacteriota bacterium
GTTAGAGCCGGCCCGAGAGAGCCCGGGTGGTGCGCGTCAGGCCTGCCACCGTTTCCGGCAGCAGGGGCTTGCTGAGCAGGCCCCCACCGATCCTCAGGAAAATCCCCGACAGCACCAGATACACCGCCCCCAGGGCGAGCAGTACGGCCATCCAGCTCAGCTCGAAGGCCTGGCGCAGCCAGAGCACCAAGACGATCTGGCTGAAGAGGAGCCCGAGCAAGAGCAGGCTCAGGCCCGCCCCCAGGATCACGGCGCCTGTGATCAGACGGCGCTTCTCCTTGTCGGCCTCCTGCAGGGCCATGCGGACGTGCAGGTCCACCACAGAGGTGAGCAATCCGGAGAGGCGGGAGGCTCCCTTGAGGTTCATGCCGAGCGGCGCCCTGGCGAGAGGAGCAGCCCCAGCAGGAGGCCCACACCCGCCGCCATCCCAAGGGCCATCAGGGGGCGTTCCCGCACGGGCTTCTCCAGCTTGGGCCGAAGGGTGCGGTTGAGGTCGTCCAGCAGCTGATCGAGCTGCTCTTCCAGGGGCTTGAGGGAATCCCCCACCTGCTGGGCCTGGTGGGTGGTGGCCTCAATGAGATCGAGCAGTTGCTCCTTAACCCGGGGGGTGGCCCCTCCGGTCTGGCGGCTGATCACCTCCACGAGCTGGTCAAAGCTGCCGCGGGTGGCCTCCAGGGTGTGGCGGGCCACCTCAGGCCATTCTTTCTGAATGGTGGGCAAGAGGGCATCGAACCGCTCTCGGAAGGCGGTTTGCAGAATCGGTGGGGTGGTCGACTGGCCATTGGTGCCATTGGAGGCAGAGGCAGGCCCCTCAAGGGAGGGGCTGGAGGGCTGATCGAAGCTCATGAAAGGGAACAACTGGGTTTAAGGAAAGTGTGACGACGGTTCGGGGGTTTCCTCAAGGTAGGGAAAGTTTTCCTCAACGTAGGGAAACCCGGCGGGGTTGGCAGCCCGAAAACCTCCGCTACATTTCGCGAGCTTGAGGGTCGAGCCGGTTGGTGTTCATCAAGCAGGTGGAGCTCACCCACTTCAAATCCTTTGGCGGCACCATCTGCATCCCCCTGGAACCGGGCTTTACGGTGGTCACCGGGCCCAACGGGTCGGGGAAAAGCAACATTCTCGATGCGGTGTTGTTTTGCCTGGGCCTGGCCAGCAGCAGGGGCATGCGTGCCGAGCGCCTACCCGATCTGATCAACAGCGCCATGCTGCGGGCGGGCAAGGCCGCGGAAACCACCGTCACCGTCCATTTCGATCTCAGCGACTGGCAGCCCGACGGGGCGGAAGACGGGTTGGAAGCCCCTCCGGAGGGCCCCTGGATTCGGGCCGGCCAGCAGGAGTGGAGCGTGAGCCGGCGCTTGCGGGTGGCGCCCGGAGGCACCTACAGCAGCAGCTTCAGCGCCGATGGGGTGCCCTGCAATCTGCAGCAGCTGCAAACCCAGCTGCGGCGCCTGCGGGTGGATCCGGAGGGAAGCAACGTGGTGATGCAGGGCGACGTGACCCGCATCGTGTCGATGAGCGCCAAGGAGCGGAGAGGCATCATCGATGAGCTGGCCGGGGTGGCTCTCTTCGATTCCCGCATCGACCAGACCCGAGGCAAGCTCGATGAGGTACAGGACCGGGTGGAGCGCTGCCGGATCGTGGAGCAAGAGCTGCTGGCCAACCGCCAGAAGCTCGAGAAGGATTGCGCTAAGGCCCGGGCCTATCAAGGGCTGCGCGAGAGGCTCCACATCGGCCGTTTGCAGGAGCAGGTGCTGGCGGTGGAGGAGGCCCGCCAGCTGCAGAGGGATCTGCTGCAGCGGCGCCAGAGCCTGCAGGAGCGCCAGGGCACGGAAACAACGGCGGTGGCCCACGCCGGCGCAGCGATCCAGGAGGCCGCCCAGGCTCTGGAGGTGCTGCAGGCGGAGGTGAAGGCCCTGGGGGAAGACCAGCTGCTGGCGGTGCAGGCGGAGCTGGCGGGCCAGGAGGCCGAGGGGCGGGAACTGGCCCGCCAGGCCGAGAAGCAGAGCCAGGAGGCCCAGCAGCTGCAGGAGCGTCGCCACGCGCTCACCCGCCAGCGGGGGGAACTAGGCCAGCAGCTGCAAGCCCTCCAGGCCACCGACGGGGAGGACGGCCTGGCGAGGGCAGAAGACGCCTGCCGGGATGCGGAGGCGGCGGTGGAGCACTCCCGCCGCAAGCTCAAGGAGGTGGCCGGGCGCTCGGGCGACTGGATGGACGCCCAGCGAAAGCGCAGTGAGGAGCGCCGCAGCCTGCTGGAGCAGATCACGCCGTTGCAATCGGAATCCCAGCTGCTCTCCGAGCGCCTGCGGCAGGCAGAGCAGCGGCTGGCGGAACTCGAGAGCGAGCAGCGCCAGGAGGGTGGCCTCTCAGACCAAACGGAAGACCAGCTGAGCCTCCTCAACCAGGAGCTGGCCCAGCTGGAGCTCCAGCTCGTGAAGCAGCAGAGCCGAATGCAGGAGCTGGTGGAGAGCCTGGCGCTGCAGCAGCGCACCCGCCACCGGCTGGAGCAGGAGCAAACCCAGCTGGAGCGGGAGATCGCCCGGCTGGAAAGCCGCCGCGACACCCTGCAGGAAAGCCGGGGCACGGGCGCCCTGCGCATGCTGCTGGAGGCGGGGCTGGAGGGCATCCATGGCCCGGTGGCCCAGTTGGGGGAGGTGGAGGAGCGCCATCGCCTGGCCCTGGAGGTGGCGGCGGGCTCCCGGCTGGGCCAGGTGGTGGTGGAAGACGATGGAATCGCCGCCCGGGCCATCGAGCTGCTCAAGAGCCGCCGAGCCGGCAGGCTCACCTTCCTGCCCCTCAACCGCCTGCGGGCGGGCGGCTCGTCCTCCACTAGCAACGCTGCCCTGCAGCGGGGCGGCGGGGGGGGAGCCCCCGGGCTGGTGGGCCGGGCCGTGGATCTGGTGCGCCACGAGCCGGTTTACGGGGAGGTGTTCCGCTATGTGTTCGGCGACACCTTGGTGTTCGACAGTCTGGCCCAGGCCCGCAGAGAGCTGGGCCGCTGCCGGGCGGTGACCCTGGAGGGCGAGCTGCTGGAAAAGAGTGGCGCCATGACCGGCGGCAGCCTGCAGCAGCGCTCCTCCCAGCTGGGCTTTGGCTCCGCCGCGGAGGGAGATGAGGTCGAGCCCCTGCGACGCCGCCTGCTGGAACTGGGGGAGAGCCTGGTGGCTTGCTGGCGGGAGGAGGGCAGCCTCAGCGATGCCCTGGAGGCCCTGCGGCCCCAGCTGCAACAGAGCCAGCAACGTCAATCAGCCCTGGAGGCGGAGCGCAAGGCGGCCGAGCGCAGCCTCGATCCCCATCGCCAGCGCAGCGCCCAGCTGGGGAAACGGCGCACGGAGCTGGGCCAGGCCCTGGCCAGCGACGGTGCCAGGGTTGAGGAGATCGGCCGCCTGCTGGCTCCCCTGCAGGAGCGGCTGGCCGTGCTGGATCAGGCGGAAACCGCCGCCGCTGGCGCAGGGGAACCCAGCTTGTGGCAGGGCCTGCAGGCGGAGCTGGAAGCAGCCGATCTGGCCCTGCTGAACGCCCGGGCCGAGCGGGATGGCCAATTGGCCCAGCGGCGCGACCGGGCCCTGGCCAGCGAACGGCTCCAAAACCAGCTGGAGAGCCTGGGCCAGGAGGAGCAGCGGCTGATCGCCGCCGTGAATGCCCTGTTGAGCGAGCGGGAAACCTGGAAGCAGCGGCAACAAGAGCAGCTGGAGCGCCGCAAGGCGTTGGAGGCCCAGCAACAGGAGCTCAGCACCCGCTTCGGGGAGAAGCGCCGGGCCCGCGACCAGGCGGAAAGCCAGCTGGCGGCCCAGCGCCACGCCCTGCAGCAGCGCCAGTGGGAGTTGGAGCGGCTGGGGGAGGAGCTGGTGGCTCTGGAGAGCGAGCAACGGAGCGGGGAGCAGCGGCTGCTGCAACTCACCGAGGCCCTGCCCGATCCCCTGCCCGAGGTGCCCGAGGAGGTGCGGGAAGGAGGGCTGGAAGCCCTGCAGAAAGCGCTGGAGCAGATCCAGCGGCAGATGGAGGCCCTTGAGCCGGTGAACATGCTGGCCCTCGAGGAGCTGGAGCAGCTGGAGCGCCGGTTGGCTGAACTGGAGGAGCGGCTGGAGGTGCTCGGCCGGGAGCGGCAGGAGCTGCTGCTGCGCATCGAAACGGTGGCCACCCTCCGGCAGGAGGCCTTCCTGGAGGCGTTCCGGGCTGTGGACGGGCACTTCCGCACGATCTTTGCCCACCTCTCCGATGGGGAAGGCCAGCTGCAGCTGGAAAACCCCGAGCAGCCCCTGGAGGGGGGCCTCACCCTGGTGGCCCATCCCAAGGGCAAGGCCGTTCGCCGACTGGCCTCCATGTCGGGGGGGGAGAAATCCCTGACCGCCCTCAGTTTCCTCTTTGCCCTGCAGCAGTTCCGCCCCTCCCCCTTCTATGCCCTCGATGAGGTGGACAGCTTTCTCGATGGGGTGAACGTGGAGCGGCTGGCAGGGCTGATCGCTTCCCAGGCCGAGGGGGCCCAGTTTTTGGTGGTGAGCCACCGCCGGCCCATGATTGGTGCGGCCACCCGCACCATCGGCGTCACCCAGGCCCGGGGTGCCCATACCCAGGTGGTCGGTTTGCCCCCCGCAGCATGAGCTGGCTGGACGTAAGGGCTTGCTTCACAATGAGCCGATCAGGTAGCAGGTCTTGAGCGCATCTTCTCCACCGCCCAGCGACTCCCCCGTCCCCAGCGATCGGCTCTGGTTGCGCTCTGAGCTGATGGGCACCCAGGTGATCACCCGCGACACGGGACGCCGTTTGGGGGTGGTGGGGGAAGTGGTGGTGGATATCGACCGGCGGGAAGTGGTGGCCCTGGGGCTGCGCGACAACCCCCTCACCCGTTTTCTCCCCGGCCTGCCCCGCTGGATGCCCCTGGAGCGCATCCGCCAGGTGGGGGATGTGATTCTGGTGGATTCCTCCGATTCCCTTTCGGAGGGCTTCAATCCAGAGCGCTACAGCAAGGTGATCACCTGCCAGGTGATCACCGAATCGGGCCAGACCCTGGGACGGGTGCTGGGCTACAGCTTCGATATCGAAACCGGGGAACTGATCACCTTGGTGGTGGGCGCCCTGGGGGTGCCCCTGCTGGCGGAAGGGGTGCTGAGCACCTGGGAGCTTCCTGTGAGCGAGGTGGTGAGCAGCGGCAGCGATCGGATCATCGTGTACGAGGGGGCCGAGCAGAAGCTGAAGCAGCTGGGCACGGGTCTGCTGGAGAAGATGGGCATCGGTGGCAGCAGCTGGGAACGGGAGGAGCGGGAGCGGTACCGCATGGGGCCCGTGCCGGCGGAAAACCAGTTGCCAGCAGGGCAGCCAAGCCAGCAGGAGCAACGGCGCATCCAACCGGCCACCGCCCGGGCCTTCCAGCCGGAAGAGGAGATGGAATACGTGGAAAGGGAGGAGCGCAGCCAACGGGAACCCCTGCGGCAGCGCCGTTATCTCGATGAAGAAGCCCCCAGGGATCGCGCTCGCCCCTCTTACGACGAGCCTGAGCGCTATGAGGAGTCCTTTGGTGAGAGGGACCGCTATGGAAACCGGGAGCGGTATGAAGAGCCCGCTGTCAGGTCCTATCCCTCCGAGCCGGCCGCGCCAGCTGAAGCCCAACGCCGGAGGGACCGGGAGGAGCCAGAGATGCGCAATCGACGCCGGGCCGAGCCTGAACTGGTGGATGTGGAGCCCGAGATCCTCGATGATCCGTGGTGAGCTGATGGGGATCATGGCCGTGATGAACAGATCTCCCTTTGTTGGTTGTGGGCTCGGGGTCCTGGCCCTTTGGGTGGCCGTGGCGACGGCACCGGCCCCGAGAGCGGTGGCGGCCGAGGGGCAGAACGCTCCGGCGCAGAACGCTCCGGCCTCCAGTGTCTCCGCACCTTCGGGATCTCCAGATGGGGCTTCCCCCAACACCCCGGAAGACGCCACCAAGCCCCAACCCTCCCAAGGTCAGGCCCCAGCCGGTCGCCCAGTTGAGATGCCGCTGAAACCGCCGCCGATGGCCGAGGAGCCGGTCAGGATCTGGCAGCCAGAGGGCATGGGCGAGCCAGCGCCCAGCTCCCGCCCTCTGCCCCGTCGGGTTCCCCGCACCACGGCCCTGCCGATCCAGCAGCCCGGCACGAGTCCACCCGGTGCCTTGGCTCCAGGAGCGATGCGCCCTGGGATGATGCGACCCGGAATGATGCCACCGGGTGCGCTGCAGCCCGGTGCGCTTCCTCCGGGCGTCTCCCAGAGGGGAGGGATTCCTCCCGGGGCCCTCCCGCCAGGAGCGATGCCGCCAGGAGCGATGCCCCCTGGTGTGGCTTCCCCGGGAGCCTCCCAGCAGCCCAAGGCAGCGGCCAAAACTTCCACCTGGTCGCCCTGGACCTCCCTAGGCCTGGGCTTGCTGGTGGCCGGTGGGGTCACCTGGGCGGTGACGAGCAGCCGGAAACGGAACGACGGCTTCGACGCTGACTTTGCTGATCTGGGCGGCCGAGGGGATGACCGGCGCCCCCGGGGCTGAAGGCCCCCACGGCCGAACCGGCGGGGGGGCCCCCCAGCTGTTTCTGGTGGTGCTGGGAGGCCGGGCGGCGGGGGCCCACATCGAGCTCCACGATGTGCGCTTCGTGGTGGGCCCCACCCTGGAGGCCACCCTGCCGGCCCTGCGGAGCCAGTGGTTTGGCCGCCGGAAAGGGCTCCACATCGACAGCTACATGGCCGTGCGGCAGGTGGGGGCGTTTGCGGTGGAGCTCCGCCGGGAGCCCTTTGGTGGGGCCGAGCGGCTGTGGTTTGTGAATGTGGGGGGCTACCAGCCCCACCTGTTGGCGGAAGAGCATGCGTTTGGCCTGGTGGTGGCGGACACCGCTGCAGGGGCCAAACGGCAGGCGCTGGCTCAGTGGTTGCCGGTGAGCCAGAGCCGTCATAAGGATGATCTTCATGCCCTGGAGACCGTGGACGACTGCTTGCCTCTGGAGGGGGTGGGGGGGTGGCAAGTGCACCTGATCCCGGTGACGGAGCCCGCCCCGCCCCAGCGGCCGGACTGGTTTGGCTATCGACCGATCTGAGCACCCGAGCAGGAGCGAGGATCAGGGGAGCAAAACCATCACTGATTACAGCCCCGATGAACATCGACGGCAAAGCCTGGCGCACCATCTGGCTCGAGGAGGGGGGCAGGTCCGTGGGGGTGATCGACCAGACCCTGCTGCCCCATCAATTCCGCATCCGCTCCCTGACGCACTGGCAGGAGGCGGCCGAGGCGATCCGCACCATGGTGGTGCGGGGGGCGCCCCTGATCGGCGTCACCGGGGCCTATGGGTTGATGCTCGCCCTGCAGGCCGATCCGGGGGATGGGCCGCTGGAGGAGGCCTTTGCTGGGCTCAACGCCACCAGGCCCACGGCGATCAACCTGCGCTGGGCCCTGGAGCGGGTGCGGGCGCGGGTGCGGGAGCTGCCGGAGAGCGAGCGGGCCGCCGCGGCCCAGGCGGAGGCGGGTGCCATCGCGGAGGAGGACGTGGCCATGTGCGAGGCCATCGGCAACCACGGCCTGCAGATCTTCCAGCAGCTGGCCGCCGCCCGGCCGGCGGAGCGCCAGGGGGAGCCGTTGCAGGTGCTGACGCACTGCAATGCGGGTTGGCTGGCCACGGTCGACTGGGGCACGGCCCTGGCGCCGATCTACAAGGCCCATCGGGCCGGTCTGCCGATCCATGTGTGGGTGGATGAAACCCGCCCCCGCAACCAGGGCGCCAGCCTCACCGCCTATGAGCTGGGGCAGGAGGGGGTTCCCCACACCGTGATCGTCGACAACGCCGGCGGCCACCTGATGCAGCACGGCCAGGTGGATGCGGTGATCGTGGGCAGCGACCGCACCACCCGCTGCGGGGATGTGTGCAACAAGATCGGCACCTACCTCAAAGCCCTGGCCGCCCACGACAACGGCGTGCCCTTTTACGTGGCCCTGCCCGTCTCCACCATCGACTGGACCCTGGCCGATGGGGTGGCCGAGATCCCGATCGAAGCCCGCAGCCCAGCCGAAGTAACCCACATCCAGGGGCGCGATGCCGAGGGCAACGTCCGCACGGTGCAGCTCAGCCCCGATGGAACCCCAGGATTCAACCCCGCCTTTGATGTCACCCCAGCCCGGCTGGTGACTGGCCTGATCACGGAGCGGGGGGTAGCGACAGCCAGCGAGGCCGGGTTGGCCGGGCTGTACCAACGCTGAGAGGAGATGAGCAAAGGCCTGCTGCAGTGCCCAACCATTCAGGATCTACCCAAGCAAGATCTCTAAAGAGGCATCTGCGCATGGACGCCAAGAATCGCTCCAGTGCCCTGGTGGGCTCCGCCGCGGAAGACGAGCGGCTGCGCCGCCACGATCAGGCCCAGGCGCCTTCGCTGCCCGAGCTGCTGCTGGCCCTGCCGCAGGACGATGAACCCTTCGAGCGCATCAGGTGGATTCGGACGGCATGAGGTCTGCCAGCTGCTGGTCCGCAAAACCCACCACGGCCCGTGCCACCTCCAGAGCCAGGGCCCCATCCCGTTCGTCGAACAGCTCCGCCGGAGCCTCACGCAATCGGGATAGCGGCTGGCGGTGATCATCCGCTGCAGGGCTTTCAGCGGCAGTTGGCGCAGCGGGGCCGTGGCGATGCCCAGCGACTCCAGGGCGCAGAGCAATCGCTCGATCGAGAGGGTCGCTCCGGCTCCTGACTGGGAGCAGTGGTAGCAGGCCTGGGATGAAATCCTCCATCGCAGCCAGGCGTGCAGGCGGCCCGTCATGGCCTGTGCAGCGGCAGAAGCCGGATCGCATCGCGGCAGATGCCGCGCCACCAGGGATCATCGCCCCGCTGGCGTTCCAGCCAGCGGCCCTGGCTGAGACCAATCACGTCATCGGCCAGGCCTGCTCCCAACAGGGCCTCGGCCAGCTGGTCGGCGGCGCCTTGATCCGGCGCCACCGCCAAAAGATCCACATCCGAGTGGGCATCCCAGTCGCCACGGGCCAGGGAGCCGAACAGCCACACTTCGGCCCCAGCCCGTCCTGCCAGCAGGGGCTCGATGCGGGTGCACAAGGTTTGGATCCGCTGGCTGCGCAGCCGCTTGCGGATCTCGAGCACGCTCGCCATGGACTCGCTCCGCCTCACTGAGGTGGCTTGTGGTGAAGAGTAACTGCGGCAACAGGCTCGGTTGGAGAGCGGGCTGTATCGCAATGAACACTCTCCGAACTGACCCACCCCTATGGCAGGGGCTGCGATCGGAGCCATTGTAAAAACTCTGACCCAAAGGCCCATGGACGATCCCTTGCTGGAGGTCCCTGGTCGACGCCACGGACGCTTTGAACTGGTGCTCCACGGCAGCCGCCTGTGCCTGGAGGGTCACTGCGAGGAGGCCGGCCAGGAGCCCTGGCAGTGCAGTGCTTGGCTGGAGCCCTTCGATGCCCCCATGGAGGTGGCCCATCAGCTGCTGCAACGGCCGAGCTGCTGCTTGCCCTGACGAGGGAGCGGCCGGGCCCTGTGAGAACGATCACGGATGTGGTCCCTGTGTACCGGTCTTGAGCTGCCTGGAGGGGTGATGCGAGGAGCCCATGGAAGTGGCGCATCACCTCCTGCAGACCCCAAGCTGCTGCCTGGCCTAGTCCTGCAGAATGACGCAGTTGCCTGAGGGCCAGAGCTGTGCAGTCACCCGAACCCAAACCGTGGACCGAGTCGCGGTGGGCCAGGAAGCTTGTTTATGTCAAAGAGGATCAAGTCAATCCTTCGTTTCTAGGCCATGCTCTGCTGGCAGTTGCAATTGCGGGGCTGGCTATTGTTGCCTACAACATTGTTGTTCGGAATATCACACACAAGGCGGAAGAATGGCGAATATGCACTCAGATCCAAAAGCAGACGAACAAAACCACTGGATCGCCCACTCCATCGTCCAATGCATCGCCTGCGCAAGGCCCCCTGGATATGGAGAAGATCGCAGCCGACATCCAACAACTGCAAATAACTAAAGACAATCCCCCACTCCCCTCCCAGATCAGCCGGCTCACCACCCAACTCCGGGAGCTGGAACATGCCCAGCAGACAGCCTGTACCTTGGGCGTTTACTTTTTCGCCCATCGCAGCGCCACCTACGCCGTTGCAACAGCAGCGGGTATCGCCACCCTGGCAGCCCTGGCCTTCGTGAGCAAAAAAGGGTGGGATCAATCCAACAATGCGATCATCAATATCGGCATGACATCCGGCTTGGTTCTCTTTTCAGCGTTGACCTTCAGCCAGCTATATGGCCAGGGCAGCAACTACGAAAGTCAGAGAATCAAGTATGCACTTGCGCTTGATCTGATCAACAAAGTGGCGAGCGCCACGGCGAATCTCAGTGCGGAAGCGGAAGCCCCCCCTTCCCCGTCTCCATCCACATCCACATCTCCAACCACGAACCAACTACCCAAGACGGAGATCAAACTCAACACATCAGAAGGGCTAAAGAAGTTCATCAACGCGCTCGATCAAGATCTCAAAACGCTGCACAAGCTTGACTTCGGCATGGACGCCACTTTCGCCCAGAATGCCG
>JAYKHK010000072.1:0-6819 GCA_035284785.1 Cyanobacteriota bacterium
CGACCGGAGCGGCAGAGCTTTGTAGATTGGGCCACCAAGATGTTTCCTGAGTCTGGCAGCTCGCTCTACGACGCTGAGATTCTCGCCATCGTGAACGAGGCGATTGGTGATTCCAATGCCCTCCTTGAGGAGCGGACAGGAATTCGCTTTCTCGATACCCCGGTTCCCTCTAAGTTTGCCGCACGCTGTGCAGGGCAATCGCTCCATCCCGATGAGCTTGCGCTTGTTCAGGCTCAGCTCGCCAAGAAAAGGTGTTTGGCCATGGACTTTTTTATGGAAAAACCGCAAACTCGAGGGGTTATTTTTCCAGCCAAGCGGGATAAGTCATAGGCGTAATTCACATTGGAAGTTGACACTTATTCTAGACGCAAGCCTAGCTTGGTGGTTTGGCGGCTATGACGAATCAAGGCTTGCTTTTTACTCACCATCGGCCGGGAAAAGGCTGGCTCTCTTGACTGCCCATCCACAACCGTGACGAAATCTCACGGTGACGGGTTGATGTCTGCCGTTTTATTTTCCCACGGGAAGTGGCTGTATATTGGTTGATGGCCTAAAAAAGCACAGAAGTCCTGGTAAGCAGTCGGCGAAGCAAGATTCAGCACCAAGAGATCATTGGGGCGATTATGGAAATAGGAAACAACATCCCGATTATGCTCATTATAGACATTCATGTATCCGTCTTTAGAATAGAGAGGCATGTTTGGAAAGATATATGTCATGGCTTTCAACAAAAAACCTTGATACGCTCCTTTAGTAGACGATGCCAGATCGTGATAAGTTGGCACCCCAGAAGTCTGCAATATCTTCGAATGAAAGGTCACTAGAGATTCATACCATTGCTCAGGGCTATCTCTTATCGTGAGAATAAATTGACTTCCAGGAAACTCCTTATCCAAGACTTCATAGATCTTTGGACAGCTAAATGGAATGTCTTTGAAGGCTTCCGCATTTTGGCAGAATCGAAGCAGACCCGAAAAGTCTCCTTGCATAAGATCATCTAAGAAAAATTCTGCCGTTCGTTGATCACCGAAAACATAGCCCAAGTCGATTAATGCTTTTTTGGCTGAACGAGTTCCCGTTTTATTGAGTCCTATAACAAATACTTTGCGCTTATGATGACTGGAATTGGAGGCTTTTAGCAACATTGTGTGGCCACATACTTGACCACTCTAGCAACATCATCAACGATAGGATTGATTAATCTTTTTTGGGCTCTCCATCGCCCCCCCTGATCAGCGGAGCTGTGCTCCGCATTGAACTCTGATGGTGCGCGCGTGCGTCTTGCCATCTTTGGCGGGTGGCAGCCCAGCCACAGATCAGCCAGATCCCCCTGGCCTACGGCAGGAGCTGGGGAGCCTGGCTGTCGTAGGCCGCGATCGGTCTGGCGAACGGGCTAGGGGGTGGTTCAATCAGGACGATTTCCGCCAAGCGCAACCCCTAGGCATGACACCCTCTGGCTGGCCCTCCTTCGCCGCAACCTCACGGGTGTGAGCGAGGCCCTCCCCCCCTGGCGCCCTTTGCTGCGAGGCGCCCGTGAGCGGGAGGGGCGCTCACCCATGGCGCGCTGGTTGCAACTGGCCACCGTGGCCGCCGATGGCACGCCACGGGTGCGCACGTTGGTGTTTCGCGGCTGGGGGGGGCCTGCGGAGCTGGATCTGCTCACCGATGGGCGCAGCGACAAGCCTGCTGAGCTGGCTTGGCAGCCTGCGGTGGAGCTCTGCTGGCTGTTGCCCCGGGCCCGTTGTCAGTTCCGCCTGCGGGGCGAGCTGCAGAGCCTGCCGCCGGAGCAGGAGCAACGGGAGCGGCAGCGCCACTGGCGAGCGTTGACGCCAGGCGGGCGGGCGCTGTGGGGGTGGCCACCCCCCGCCGCACCGCTGGATCCTGCAGCCGCCTTCCCGCATGAGTTGGGGGAGCACACGGCGATGCCCGCGCATTTCCTGCTGCTGCGTCTCACGCTCAGGCAGGTGGAGCTGCTGGAGCTCAGCGCCCATCCCCATCGCCGACGCCGTTGGCGCGCCGAGACGGGATGGGCGGAGGAGCCGCTCAATCCTTGAACAAGCAGCGGCTGCCTGCTCAGAACCAGACTCGGTGGGGGTGAAGCATCACCTAGCGTTTGATCAAACGAGGCTTGCCGTCTCCATCCTGCGAGACAGCCTTGAAGGTCCCTGGGAGCGGGAGGTGCTGATCCAGGGCAACGCCGTCTCCTGCAACAGAGCCATCGGCAAGCAAGTCATGCTGCCGCTGCGCCGATGCCCCATTCGCTCCAGCCAGGCTTCCCATGACCTCCTTTTCCCCCGGCCCTGCCCTCCCAGCAATCGCTGGCAATGAGCAACACCTTCAGGAGCTGAAGCAGCAGGACCATCCCATTTTTTTGCACCACACCAATCTGAAGCTGGAGCAGATGCAGTCGGCATTTGCCTGCGCCCTTCACATGCACCAGCCCACGATCCCAGCTGGCCAGGGGGGCGAACTGATCTCGCATTTGCAATACATGTTTGAGCACAGTGGCGAGGGAGACAACCACAATGCAGAGGCTTTTGCCCATTGCTATCAGCGCATGGGCACCCTCATTCCCGAACTGATTGAGGAGGGCTGCAATCCACGCATCATGTTGGATTATTCAGGCAATTTGCTCTGGGGCTTTCAGCAAATGGGCCGCCAAGACATTTTGGAGCCGCTGCAGCGTCTCGCCTGTGACCCCAAGCTTCAGCCCTATGTGGAGTGGCTTGGCACCCTCTGGAGCCACGCGGTGGTGCCCTCCACTCCCATCCCGGATTTGAAGCTGCAGATGCTGGCTTGGCAAGAACATTTCGCAGCCATGTTTGGCCGCGAAGCCTTGCAACGAGTGAGGGGGTTTTCCCCTCCGGAAATGCATCTGCCCAACCATCCTGATACCCTTTACGAATACGTGAAGGCCCTCAAGGAGTGTGGCTATCGTTGGCTACTTGTTCAAGAACATAGCGTTGAGAATCTCGATGGGTCTCCCCTCAGCCATGAACAGAAGTATCGTCCAAATCTACTGATCGCTCGCAACTCAACGGGGGCGACCATCAGCCTTGTGGCGCTGATCAAAACGCAGGGTTCAGATACCAAGCTGGTGGGCCAAATGCAACCCTATTATGAGGCTCTTGGACGGGGAAAACAGTCGGTGGGCGAGGTTGAGGTTCCCTCCTTGGTTTCCCAGATTGCTGATGGTGAAAATGGCGGGGTGATGATGAATGAGTTTCCACCAGCCTTTCTGCAGGCTCACCGCAGAATTGCCGCCGAGGGCTGTGGCACGGGCACCGTGGCGATCAACGGCACAGAATACCTGGAGTTATTGCAAGCTACAGGCGTTCAAGACTGCCACCACCCCAAGATCCAAGCGATTCAGCAACACAAGCTCTGGCAACAGGTGGGCAGCCATCCCACCGCGGAGACCACCGCAGCGGCCATCGCCAGCCTCAAAAGCAGCGATCGCAATTTTTCGATGGAAGGAGCTTCCTGGACCAATAACCTGAGCTGGGTGGAGGGATATGAAAACGTGCTCGAACCGATGAACCAGCTCAGTGCCAGCTTCCACAAAACATTTGATCCCCTGGTGGCGCAGGATCCGACCATCACCAAGAGCACTGGCTATCAAGAAGCCTTGCTCTATGTGCTGCTTTCGGAAACGAGCTGCTTCCGCTATTGGGGACAAGGCCGATGGACCGATTACGCGCGGGAACTGCATCAGCGCGGAGAGGCAGCCATTCAACGCAGCCAAGCAGGCGCATGAAGCGAAACCGCATGGGCGGCTCCCATGGGAACAGCAGAACAAGAGTGCCATGAATCGGGCAACAGGCGTGAGAAGACTCGGATCAAAAAACAGCGAAATGTCTCTGGATGTAAGCAAATCAAAGAGAGGCTGAGACGAGCTTGGGCCGATCATCGAGAATGCTTTTCTGCTTGCAAACTGGGTGGTGCGGCTTATGCCCGAGATAACTGTTCCTCCAGACTTCACACCGCAGCCTGGAGCGGTTTACTCAGAGCAGGGATTCATTGCGAATGGCCTGGATCCAACCAGAGATCTTATTCATGCCGATTGGCCCATACTACCGGGGAGTCAGGCGGCGAATTTTGTCTCCGCAGAACCTTGGGAATTGCATATCCCTGCAGACACCTCTCCGGCGCCCACGCGAGTTTGGGGTGACCCCGCCTGGGACATCGGACGTTACTGGTCTGAGGCGCCCCCGCAAACAGTGGATCAGTTTTATGGCGGATTGGCCGTGCAATATGACTGGAACGGCGGCCTGTATCTGGCCACGCTGCAAGCGGTGCAAACCGGGGTGACGTCGATCAAGGTTTGGAAAGGCCCCACAGCTCGGCAACCCGCCGATCTGCTGGATCCATCTGGCTCTGGCCGGGTCGTCGGCACGTTGAAGAATTATGTCTTGCCGGGTGGAGAGATTCAGTATTTCGTTCCCGACGGAACCTTTCCCTATTTCACCAATCAAAAAACCGCCTGGAATGCCAAGCTCAGTCAAGCCACGCAGCCAGCTCCGATACAAATTCCCCCCCTGGCGGCACCGCTTCTCCCCCCCGACATGGAGCCTGGCACCTACGAAAAGCTGCTGGCTTCCCTGGGAAGGCTTGCCACTCTCCTCCAGCAGATTGAAGCCGGAAACAACAGGCCCCTCTTGGGTGCAAAAGAGGGTTTTCTCAACCGTTCCGCCGAGCGTTTGGTGCAATCCGCCAAGCGCCTCAACAAGCACCTTTTGAGCGCCAGCACGAACCCTGACGCCAAGGACCAGGTGAATCTCACGCTCTGGTCACTAGTGGCCACAGGCCGCCATGTGGATGGAGATTTGTCGTTCAGCGGCCAGCAGGATGCCGTGAATCAGGCCATCACAGACGTGGTCACCGCGGCCTATCGCTTGGCCAAGGCCACAACCCCTCAGGTGCCATAGGCATGTCGCCATCCCATCGCTATGCATCCATACCCGCAGCCAGCTTGATGGCCTGTGCGGCGCTGATTGCCGCAGCCCTGGTGGCCGCCGAGACAAGCCCCGCTCAGACGCCAGCGCGTGTTGTGCTCTCAACCCTGACGTGTCCGGTGCCAGCGCCACCACCCGCCAATCCAGATGCTTTATGGAATCTGGTGGGCTGTTGCACACAAGGCTTGAACAAAGACCCGCACTGCATCAATTACAACAAGAAATACAGCTATATCATTGCCAAAGATGCCTCCCCAAGCAAACCAAAGGCCTTTCTGATCATCCCCACTGACAAGATGATCGGCATCGAAGCACCTCAGACTCTAAAGAGCCCAACACTTGACATTTGGCAGGATGCATGGACCGCCGCAGGGCAGTATCTCAAACAGCCCGAGAGCAAAACGGGGCTCGCCATCAATTCTCTCCATGGCCGCGATCAAAATCAATTGCACATCCACATCTCCTGCGTCAATGCCAAGGTGCTCAAAGCTCTTGAGGGTGTAAAGGTGAGCAGCGACCCAAAAGCGCCCACCACACTCCAACTACCACCCAACAACAACACTTATGAAGCGGTGCTCTTGAGAAGTCTGGCTGGAGACTCCAGTCCCTTCAAGATCGTGCGCCAACTGCCCCTGATCAGCGACTCGAACATTCAGAACCAAAGCGTCGCCATCCTCAAGGGACGCGATCCGCAGACCTATCTCTTTTTGGACACCTATGTCCATGGCACGGACAAAGGCGAAGCCGAGGAGTTGCTCGATCAGAGGTGCAATCAATAACGCCCCACTCGGTGATCCTGCATCAGGCTCGCGACGTGAATGCCATCCCGTCGTTGGCTGGGCCTTGATGGGCTGGGCTGAGCCTTGATGGGCTGGGCGAACAACTCTGGCCGGGGCAGGGGTCGTGATCGCGGTAGGCCTCTGCCAAAACCAATCCGGTGCTGGCAGCCATGGGGGGAAAATCGCCTTGGGCCAGTATGGCGAGGGGCACCAACGACTCGCAAACCCTCCAACGCAGGCACAATGGCGACGCACCCCGAGTCATCCCACCAGGTTCAGCTGCGGCTGGGAAGAGGCCTCTGGAAGGCACTGCAAGAGCGCTGTGAACGCACCGGTGAAAGCCCCGATCACGTGATCCGCGCGGCCCTGGCCGAGGCCCTGGATCTCAACCACCACACCATCTATCAGGTGTCCACCTCCGGCGCCCTGGTGCAGGGGGTGTATCAGGGCTGTGTGCGGGTGGCCGACATCCTGCGCCATGGCGACTTCGGCCTGGGCACCTTTGATGGGCTCGACGGGGAGGGCATCCTGCTGGATGGCGTCTGTTGGCAGGCCCGCGGCGATGGCTCCGTGCACCCCGCGCCCCCGGAAGCCCTGGCTCCGTTTTGGGTGGTGACGAGCTTTCGTGGCGATCAGCGGCGAAAGCTCCACGGCATCGGCAGTTGGCAAGATCTCACCGCGCAACTGGATTCCCGGCGCCCCAGTGACAACGTGTTCACGGCCATCCGCATCCGGGGGGTGTTTGAGCAGATCAAGATCCGGGTGGCTTGCAAAGCGCCCGCAGGCACCGATCTGGTGACAGCCACCAGCCACCAGGCGGAATTCAGCCTTGAGGCGCTGGCGGGCACCCTGGTGGGCTTCTGGACCCCAGCCTTTGCATGCACCATCAACGTGCCCGGCTACCACCTGCATCTGCTCAGCGACGACCACGCCCACGGCGGCCATGTGCTGGATCTGCAGGCGAGCGAGCTCACAGTGGAGCTGCACACGGAAGACCACCTGCAGCTGGCCCTGCCGGATACGACCGGCTTTCTGGCGGCCGATCTGAGCGGTGATCCGAGAGCTTCCCTGGCGAAGGCTGAGGG
>JAYKHK010000073.1:0-34500 GCA_035284785.1 Cyanobacteriota bacterium
TACCCACCGAGGCAAAAAGCCGCGAGCTTCTCACTGGAGCGGGTGATGGAAAAACTTGAGCAGGCCGCCAGCGGGGCGGCCTGAATTCGGCCCATGCCTCACGCCCGGCCCGTTCGCCAGCCTGCCCCACCGTCGCCCGGCACCCGTCGGGCGGCGGGGCGGCCGCCTGCCCAGGGCATGCTGTGGATCCCGGGGGGAGCCTTTCTCATGGGCTCCAACCATCACTATCCCGAGGAAGCCCCAGCCCACCGCGTCAGCGTGCAGGGCTTCTGGATGGACCGGGCACCGGTCACCAACGCCCAGTTCCTGAAATTCGTCAAAGCCACGGGCCATCTCACCCTGGCCGAACAACCCGCTGATCCAACGCTGTATCCAGACGCCCTGCCAGAACGGCTGGCTCCCGCCTCCATCGTGTTCGTGCCACCAACCGCACCTGTGGGGCTGGGGGATCCCTACCAATGGTGGCAGTACGTGCCCGGAGCGAATTGGCGCCATCCAGAGGGGCCAGGCAGTTCGATCAAAGGCAGGGAAAACCATCCCGTGGTGCACATTGCCCATGCCGATGCCCTGGCCTACGCCAGCTGGGCTGGGAAGGTGCTCCCCAACGAAGCGGAGTGGGAACGGGCCGCCTGGGGGGGACAAGAAGGGATGGACTATGCCTGGGGCAACGAGCTCCACCCGGGGGGACAACCCCGAGCCAACACCTGGCAGGGCAACTTCCCTCACCACAACAGTCGGCTCGACGGCTGGGAGCGCACATCGCCCGTAGGAAGCTTTCCCGCCAATGGCTATGGCCTCCTCGACATGATCGGCAATGTGTGGGAATGGACCGATGACTGGTATCAGGAGCACCGCCAATATCAATCCACAACCGGCAGTGCACAAGCTGAGGGACCTGTCGATGGGGAGGACCAGCAGGGGGGATGTTGCGGGTCGCTCGGGGAGAAGCCCGATGCCGAGCACGCCCGACGCCAGCAAAGCGTGGATCCCACTTCTCAGCATGGAGCCATCCCGCGCAAGGTGGTGAAAGGTGGATCCTTCCTCTGCGCACCGAACTACTGTCAGCGCTATCGACCTGCGGCTCGACTGGCCCAGGGCATCGACACCTCCACCTGCCACATGGGGTTCCGCTGCATCGTGCGGGTCGATGAACCGTGAGGCCAGCTGAAGCAACACGCCAGGGCAGGCGACTGGCAAAAGCAATCTTTCCAGAACAATCCTGGCCTCGCAAACGGCGCGATATCAGTGATTCGCTTTTGGCTTAATCGATTGCTGCCACATGGTTTTCGTCCTTCAACTTCATGGATTGGTTGCACTTTGTTTCACCATGCCACTGCACACCTGACGCCGCTGATCAGCCTGCTCAGCCTGCAGATAGCCGTTCCAGATCCTGTATGTCGACGCACCCGGCAGCGTTGCCCTCATCACTGCAGCCCGCCTCCTTCAAAGCCCAATGGACGACTGCCGTGCTGATGGGAGCCGCTCTGACCCTGACCCTCAGCCCAGGAGCGGCCCGCGCCGAGGTCCTCTATTCCCTGCAAACAAAATGCGCCATCAAAGGAGCGGCGCCGGTTAGCTGCAAGGTGGAAGCAGTGGACGAGGCAGGAGCCACCCTTTACCGCCACACGATTGGCGCCAAAACCCACACGCTGCGCATCAGCGATCAACCCGCCCGCTTCACCCTCTGGGACGCCAGGAGCGACAGCTGGAAGCCCCTGCGCAATGCCGCCGTGCAGTTCTCAACCAACACCTTGTGCCTCAACGACAAGGAGTTGTGTGTGGTGAATCCCAACTACCTCAACAGCCTGCTCCAAGAGAGACCAGATTTCCGCGAGAGAGATCTGATCCGCGTTCACTTCGCCAGCAACGGTCGAGTCGACATCCTCTGCTACGACACCGGTTGCGACCTGGTGGCCCTGCGAAAGGAGGCCAACTGATGAAACGACCTTTGCTGCCAGTGCTCAGCCTGGCAACGGCAACCCTGGTTGCATTGCCGACCCTGCCTCTGCTGGCGTTCGACGCTGAAGGCGCAGCAACCAGCCGTCCTGCCATGCTTCTGGCCCGAGGTGGCGGTGGGGGTGGGCGCGGCGGCGGTGGAGGGCGAATGCAAGGGGGTGGCGGCGGAGGCCGCGCCCGCACAGGCTTCAGCGGGGGAGGCAGTTTCACCCGCGGCAACAATCGGCCAAGCGGCGGCTTCAGCAGTGGCGATCGACTCAACCGAGTGGGCAATCCCTCCATCCAACGGCAACGCCTCGACGGCCTGGGGGATCGCACGGGGAACCTCGGCGATCGAAATTGGACCTTCAACAGAGAAGGCGACCGCACCTTGAACCGCAATGGCGATCGCAACCTCAACCTGGATCGGGGGGATCGCTCGATCAACGTGGATCGAGGCAATCGCTCCATCAATGTGGATCGCGATTGGAACCGACAGGTGGATATCAACAACATCAATCTCAACCCAGGTTGGGCACGGCGTGGCTGGGGTGTGGCCCGGCCCTGGAATTGGGGCTGGTATGGCGGCTGGAGCAATCCCCCATGGGGGTGGTGGGGCGCCAGTGCAGCGGCTTGGGGGATTGGCACCCTGGCCACCGCAGCCATCATCAATGACGCCGTCAACAACGCCGTCACCAATAATGTCACCTACATCGTTGTACCCAACACGGGCTACGAGCTGCAATTCGGCACCATCCAGCCCTATGGCAACTACTCCGTGAGCTTCGTGGTGACGGCCAATGGCTCCAGCTATCAGCTCACCGCAGATTGCAATGCGGGCGCCATCAATGGCCGGCAGCCCAGCTCAGCTCAGGAAGCAGAGCTCCTGAATGCCGTGTGCCAAGTGGCCTACGGAAACGCGACTTGATCCTGCGGCTTGCCCCATGCCACCCCAACCCGCCAGCGTGAATCTCACCAACGAACTAGCGAAAGAACGCAACCGGGCTGCGGCCGAGCGCACCCTGATGGCCTGGATTCGCACGTCTCTGTCGCTGATCAGTTTTGGCTTCGGCGTCGACAAGGTGATCGGCGCCATCAACCGAAGCCGCTGGGGAGCTTCCGCCCGGGCCGATCTCTCAGTGCGCTTGATGGCCATTGCCTTCATCCTCACGGGGATCGGCGCCCTGGCTGCAGCAACGCTGCAACACAAGCGCATTTTGCGCCGGCTCATGCGAGATGATTTCACATATCACCAGGCCACATCCCTGGGCATCATCACTGCCGTGGCCCTGATGACCATCGGTGTGCTGTGCCTGATCATCCTGATCCGAGGTGCTGCCCTGTGAGCAGCCACCACAACGGGATGGACCATCGCGATGCTTGAAGCCATTCAGGAGGTGCTTGAACCGCTGAGCACGGCAACCCGCGTCCTCCTGGAAGCCCTCTCGGTGCTCACCGTCCTCTACGGACTGATCGCGATCTCCTGGCAGTCCCTTCCACGCCTGGGGCATCGAATGCCCACCCGCCCTTCCAACATGGCCCGCCTCACCTTTGGCAGCTGGCTGGCGTTGGCTCTCGAATTTCAGCTCGGGGCTGACATCGTGGCCACCACTACCAGTCCAACCGAGAGCAACCTGATCCAGCTGGGGGTCATCGCCGTGATCCGAACCTTTCTCAACATTTTCCTCGGTCGTGAAATCGAGGCCGAGCAGCGCTGGCAAGAGGAGGCCGACCGGCAGGCGGCCCTGAGAGAGAGCAGACACAGGGGTTGATCCGCCCTCTGGTCCTGTTCAAACCTGCCCACCCTCCCTTCTCCATGACCCTGCAAATGCTGCTGATCCTGCTGGTCAAGACCAGCGTGATCACCTTGATGGTGAGCCTGGGGCTGGGGCTTCAGCTCAACACCTTGGCGCTCTTCCGGCACCGACCGTGGCTCATCCTGCGGAGTCTCTTGGGCACCTGCGTGCTCGTGCCTTTGGTGGCCCTCCTGTTGCTCAAGCTTTTGCCCATGAGCTCCCAGATGTCTGCAGGAGCCCGCTTCGGCATCGCGCTGATGGCCCTCTGCCCCAGTGCCCCCCTGACCCTGCGAAAGGCCGATCGCCAGGGAGGAGATCGCCACCTGGCGGCCCTGCTCCAGGTGGCAGCAGCGTTGGTGGCGGTCGTCACCATCCCGCTGCTCACTGATCTGTTCCGCAACACTTACCAAGTGGCGGGCTGGAACATCGCCCCGAAAACTGTGGCCGCCCAGGTTGCCCTCGTGCAGGTCCTACCTCTGACAGCCGGGCTAACGCTCAGTCACTGGTTCCCGCAAATCGCGGCTCGCTGGGCTGTTCCGATTCAAAAAACAGCGCATTTGGTGAATTTAGCAGTGGTGGCGCTAATTGTTTTCATGGTGTTCCCGAGAGTGCTCTCATTTGCTCAACAAAACCTGCTGGCTCTGGCGGCGATGGTGCTAATGACCTTCGCCGCCCTCGGCATTGGTTACGCCCTTGGGGGGGCGAACTCACAGGAACGCACAACGACTGCCGTGGTGACGTCGATGCGCAATCCGGGTTTAGCTCTGCTATTCGCCACCGCCCATGGCAAGGACATTTCAGGCATCAAGCTGGCGATCCTCACTTATTTATTGGTGACGATCTTGGGATCGATCCCCTTCTACCGCTGGTCAAAAGCTCAAGCGATGGCTTGATGGCCTGCCAATCAACATCGCATCACTCACGGCGTTGACGGAGCACGAGATCAATGAGCTGCAACACGGATGCCGCAGCGGCAGCCACATAGGTGAGAGCAGCAGCGTCCAGGACGCGCTTCACACCATCGGCCTCCGCCTGGGTGGAAACGATTCCCGTGCTCGCGAGAACAGCCTTAGCGCGGTTGGAGGCATTGAATTCCGTGGGTAGGGTGATCAGTTGAAACACCACCACAGCTGCGAACAGCCCGATACCCGTCCAGATCAGAAGCGGGGCAAAGGAGAGCTGGCGCAGAAGAAGTCCTGCCATGAAGGGGAGGAACCAGAGCATGTTGCCCAGATTGCAGAGGGGCACCAGGGCTGAGCGCCATACCAGCGGGGGATAGCCCACCTTGTCTTGGATGGCATGGCCAGCTTCGTGGGCAGCCACGGCAATCGAAGAGATCGACTGACCGTCATACACGTGCGGCGAAAGTCTCAGGGCTTTGGCGAGCGGGTCGTAGTGGTCGGTGAGGAAACCTTCATGGCGCTCAATCCGCACACCTTGCACACCAGCGCTTTGCAACACGGCCTGGGCCGCCTCAGCGCCGCTGAAGCCTGAGCGAACGCCGACCTTGGCATAGCGATGGAAGGTGCTTTGCACACGCCATTGAGCCCAGAGACTGAAGAGGAGGGCGGGAATCGTGAGAACGAGATACTGGAGATCGAAGAACATGGGTAGGTTCTGCTAGGTGACCCCTCGGAAAGATAGGAAGGGTGCGATTGGCAATATCGTAAGGATTGCATTTTGAGCAAGTTGCTGCCCCGCTGGGCGGATCACCGACAACCTGCCAAGAAGCTGGATAACCAAGCGTGGATCAAGGGCGCCGGCCGGTGAGACGACCCACCAGAAAACCGAGCACAGCTCCAAGCACCAGACCCGCCACACCCCCCTGAAGACGCAGCAGCTGACGCCACAGCAAGGGATTGACCTGCCACACCACAGTGGGCAACAGGGCCAACCCGGCGAGAACCAGCACCCCGACAGCGATGGTGACGAGCGCCGGGAGGGAAACCACCCGGCTGAGGCTTGGGCGGCGGCGGCGGTTTGGGGCGGTGGGACGCTGGCTTGGCATCAGGTGGCGAGGAGCGCCTCCACAAACTCGAAGCTGTTGAAGGGGCGCAAATCGCGGAGGCCCTCACCAGCACCGATGAAGCGGATCGGAAGACCCACCTCCCGACACACCGCCAGGGCTACGCCTCCCCTGGAGCTGCCATCCAACTTGGTGATGACCACACCGGTGAGCCCAGCTGCCTTGGCGAAGGCCATCGCCTGGCGCAGGCCGTTTTGGCCTTGGCTGGCATCCAACACCAACAAAGACTCGACAGCAGCCTCGGGAGCAAGCTTGTCAACAATGCGGCGCACCTTGCTGAGCTCCTCCATCAGATTGTGTTTGGTCTGCAGGCGGCCGGCCGTGTCGACCAACACCAGCTCCGTGCCCTTGGCCTTGGCACTGCTGATCGCATCGAAGACAACGGCGGCTGGATCAGCATTGGCACTGGGATTCGAGATCACGGGCACGCCACTGCGCTCACCCCAGATGCGGACCTGTTCAACAGCCGCTGCCCGGAACGTATCGGCGGCAGCAATCAAACAGCTGTAACCACTTCGCACAGCCAGGTTGGCCAACTTGCCGAGGGTGGTGGTCTTGCCCACCCCGTTCACGCCCACCATCAGCCAGATATTGAGACGATCCCGTTCCGGAGCCAGGAGCTCGCGCCCGCTGGCCGCGATGGGCTCCTCCAACAGATCGCGCAGTTGTTCCTTCAGAAAGCGCAGACCCTCGCTGCCATCCACCACCTCCTGGTTGAGCCGATCCCGAAGGGCATCCAACACCTGATCGGTGGCCTGAACACCCACATCGGCGCGCAACAGGGTGGTTTCCAAATCGTCGAGCACCTCCGGGGTGAGGGGATCATCCCCAAGCCTCTCGAGCAGCTGGCTGACAAGACCGCGTCGGGTTTTTTCCATGCCCCGACGGAGTCGGGCCAACCAATCGATCTCTTCCAAAGAGACCTGATCAGCGCGGCGCCCCTGGGCGGCCAGCACCTCCGCGGACCAGGTGAACGCCTCATCAAAATCCCCCAGGCTGGGCTCCGCCTCCTCTGCGGTCGCGGGGACTGGGGTCGCTCCAAGGCTGGGCTCCTGTAGGGCCGGGGCTTGTTGCGGCGAGGACGGCTGCGCGGGTGGGGCTGGGGTCGGAGACAGCGCCACCTCCATCAAGTCCTGTTGGCGTTGACTGCGTTCGGCCGCCGCGCGCTCAAGCAGGGAGAGGGAAGATGGGGCGGCAGTGGAGGGAGGAGCGTCCTGAGCGGCTGTCTCAGGAGACTGGGAGAGTTGGGACGGCGCAGTTGGCGGGGCCTCGGGAGCGGGGGGCGGGGCTGCTGGAGCCGCCACGGCACTCTCGACCGGGCGGGCCGCCTGTTGCTCCGCTTTCAGGCGGGCGTAGGCCTCACGAGCCCAGGCCAGGGCATCTGCATCAATACCAGCCGGGGCTGGCTCAGGCGGAGATGGGGGTGAAGACGGCTGGGGATCTTCCCCAACAATGCCTTCGGTGGATGGCTCCGCCGCAGCCGTTTCTTGGGGGGGAGCCTCCACTTGGGGAACCGTTTCAGCCGCTGGCTTGGGCTGAACCGACCGACGTTGGAACCAATCAAAAACCATGTCGTTTCACACCCTTGCTGCGGTAAAGCGGCCCAGAACGCCATTGATCATCCGCCTTCCTTGCTCATCGCTGTAGCGGTTGGCCAGTTCCACCGCCTCATTGCAAGCCACGGCAGACGGCGTATCAAAGCGATCGAGATCCACCACAGCCAAGCGAAGGATGTCTCGATCAATGCGCGGCAGACGGCTCAGCCGCCAACCTTCCATGACCGCATCCAACCTGGAATCAATGGCCTCGCGGTCTTGGCAGACAGCCCCTGCCCGCTCAACAGCTCCACGACGCACGGCCTCCTGATCGGCGAGCATCAGCAATCGTGGAATCTCCAGGCTGGCGGAGAGCAGGTTGAGAGCCTGTTCACCATTGGCAATGCCCTTTTCCAGGTGCTGTCGCACCTTGGGCAACTGGGCCTCACCTCCAGCCTGCAACTCACTGTCGAGCAAGTTCTGCTGGGCCTGCTGCAGGGCTTGGGCTGAGCGCTCCAGGCTCTCTCGCACATGTTCGGCAAGGCTGGCCAGGGCTCGTTCCAGGAGGCCGAGCAAGGTGGTGTCGGATGGAACGGAGGCCGCTCCACGATCGGAGAGCTGGGCAAGCGTGAGCAGGGCCAGTTCACGGGAAAGGCTGCGGCTCTGCATCAGGAGAGCTGGGGGGCACGGAGTTGGGCCAAGAGGCTGGAAAAGCTTCTTGTCGAGGGGGCTTCTCGATCGTCTGGGCTGACGATACCGGCCGAAATGATGGTGCGGAAGGCATCCTCCACGCTGAGATCGATATCGCGGACAGATCGCTCAGGAACGACCGCATACCAGCCCGTGGTGGGGTTGGGGGCCGTAGGAATGAACACGCTCAGCATGGTTTCTTGAAAGTCAGACTGGATGGATGCACCCAGAACCCCGGTGACAAAACCAATGGCATAAAGGCCTTCACGGGGGTATTCCACAAGCACAACACGGCGGAAACGGGTGGAGTTATCGCGCAGAAATGTTTCCAGAAGCTGCTTGAGGGTTTTATAGACCGAGCCCGCCAAAGGAATGCGCAGCAGGGTGCCCTCGCCAAATTCCAACAACCATCGGCCCACAATATTTCGGGCCATCAGGCCGATGAGCAAAATTCCCAACAAGGGAACAAGCAAGCCCAGACTGAGGTTGATCAGCTCCTGCAGCAAAGGATGGAGCGTATTGAAGGGATTGAACTGCTTGGGGATCGACGTGAGAAAGGCCAGAACAAAGCGGCTCACGGT
Organism: Cyanobacteriota bacterium; assembly: GCA_035284785.1. Taxonomy (GTDB): domain Bacteria; phylum Cyanobacteriota; class Cyanobacteriia; order PCC-6307; family Cyanobiaceae; genus Cyanobium. Next base: position 8,564 of record JAYKHK010000073.1, read on the forward strand.
GGTTGCCAGCCAAATCGTGGTGGCCAGAGGGATCACCACGAGCAAGCCGGCAATCAGATCATTCTTCAGATCTTCCTGAAGACGCGATCGGAACGGCTGCTGATCAGGTCTGGGACTGGAGGGAACCAAGACCAACACGGAAAGGACACATCTTTAAGGTAGCTCCCAGCCCATTCAAAGGACGCTGCCAAGACAGAGAAGGGTAAACGCCACTATCAGGGCGATGGAACCAAAAGAGGATCCATAGCGGCGCTGATTGATGGCCAGCTGGCCCGTTTGCTGAGCCTGCTTGAACTGGTTTTCCATCTGCTGCAACTGGCGATCGACAAAAGCCCTGGCCGATTGGATCTTCTGGGCATCGGTGGCCCCGGGGGGCACTTGACCAGCCGCCTCGGCCTGGCGCAACAACTGCCTGAGAACCTCAGGATTCTTGCTCTGCTCGCGGGCCATCTCCAGCTGGCCTTTTTTGGCGGCCAATTGCTGATCGGTCTCCTCCTGCATCAACCTGTCGCCACCGAAAACGATCGGCAAGGAAGCCGTCAACAGCACAGCCATCAGTCCGCTCAAGATGCAGACCGTCCAAAGCAGAGGCGAGCGACGCCACCCGTTCTGATCGTCTAGTCGACCAGCCAGATACATGAATAACAATCCCACCAGGGCCATGGGGGATTCCTTGATCAATCGCTCCGCCACCAGTTGCCGGAAGGGCTCGGCCTGCCAATCCCAAAGCGCCAGCACGGCGAGCATCTGAAGAAGGGTGAGCACCACCAGGGTGATTCCGACCCAGCGAAGGATGGGGCTGAAACGATCGGAGGATGCGAGAGCCACTGGGGCAAGCCGTACTTTGGGGACTTTACCGACCAAAGTGGTCTGCAACCCTTGAGACAGGCCCCACTGCTGGTTGAAGACCTCAAGGCGCAGGCAAGCGAGCTGGGTTTCGACCCGGTTGGGATCGCTGCCGTTCCTGGGAGTGCCAGGTTGCCCCTGCGGCAGGCCGCCTTGGAGCGTTGGCTGGAGGCTGGCCATCAAGCCGATATGGGCTGGATGGCTGATCCCCGTCGGCGCTCCATCGAGGCCCTGTTGCCTGGTGTGCGCAGCGTGGTGGCAGTCGCCCTCAGCTACCACGTCAATGCCAGGCCCAGCCCCCACAGCCTGCGGGTGGCCCGCTACGGCTGGGGTCGCGACTACCACCGCGTGATCGATCAGCGTCTGCGGCGCTTGGGGCGCTGGTTGGAGGAAAGGGTTCCAGGCTGTGGCTGGCGGGCGTGTGTGGATAGCGCGCCCCTGATGGATAAAGCCTGGGCCGAAGAGGCGGGAGTGGGTTGGATTGGCAAGAACGGCAATCTGATTCACCGGAAGCGAGGTTCATGGCTTCTGCTTGGACACCTGCTCACAACAGTGCAACTCCCCGCAGACCAGCCTTCTCCTTCCCTGTGCGGCAGCTGCAGCCGCTGCATCCAGGCCTGTCCCACCGCAGCCATCAGCGAGCCCTTCGTGGTGGATTCCAGAAGGTGCATTGCGTATCACACCATCGAGAACCGTGATGCACATCTGCCCCAATGGATCACACCGCATTTGCAGGGGTGGGTGGCCGGTTGCGATCTTTGCCAGGAGGTCTGTCCATGGAACCGGCCCGATTTACCGGTATCCAACGACCAGGATGTGCAACCAAGGCCTTGGTGGCTCGATCTCCATGGCCAAGATGCCCTGGCCTGGAGCGAGGAGGAGTGGGATGCAAGGCTGCGGGCTTCCGCCCTTCGACGGATTCGGCCCTGGATGTGGCGGCGCAATATTGAGGCAGTCCTAGGCGAAGGGGGAGCCAGTCTCTAAGCTCAAAGCAAAGTGGTGTATCTCCGTGGGCCGTCGCCTCAGGCGCTTTCTTCTGCCGGCCATTTTGGGCCTAGTCACAAGCCTGGGACATCCCTCAGCCGCCATGGTTCCTTATGTGTTCATGCCGGCACCCAAGAGCCTAGAGGAGGCCGGCCTGGGCATCGCTGAGGAAGCCTTGCAGATGCTCAGGCTTGGGCAGCCTGAATATGCAGCCCGGCTGGCCGAGCTCACGGTTCGGCTCTTGCCCTCCGACCCGAGGGGCTGGCTGCTCCTGGCGGAATCCCAACTGCGCAGCAACAAGTCCGACCAGGCCCTCTATGCCCTGGGAAAAGCCAAAGCCCTTGATCCAAACAACCCCGGCGTTTGGTTTGCTGAGGGAGCCCTGGCCCTGCGCAGCGACAAACCGGCTGATGCCCTGACCCTGATCCAAAAAGGGCTGCAACTGGATCGGCGCAATCCAGGCGCATACTTCGATCTGGGCAACGCCCACATTCTATTGAGCCAGCCTGACAAAGCCTTGCAAGCTTTTAATAAAGCTTCGTCTCTCCGCAACAACTTCTGGGAAGCGATCAACAATCAGGGCCTGGTGTTGTTTGAACGGGGACAACGTCAAGAAGCGATCAAACGCTGGCGCAAAGTGCTCACGATCAAGCCCGGTGTGGCCGAGTCTTCCTTGGCGTTGGCTTCGGCGCTCCACCACGAACAGCCCTCCAACACGGAAGAACCCTTCCGCCTGGCCGAATCAGCCCTGGCGGACGATCCAAATTATGTGAAGGAGGAGTATCAAAAGGAGCAGCTCTGGGGACCCAAATTGCGAGAGGCCGCCCGTCTGCTTCTGGCCGAGCCCTCCCTGAAGCCTGCGGTGGAGAGGGCCAAGGCCAATGCCACTGGCAGCCAAGAATCGGAATAGGCCCCTGGAGGATCGGCGTTTCGATCTGTAGGCTGAGCCCCGTCATCCGCCCCACCTTGCCAGCTTCGGATGGCCGACACACGCTCAGGCAATCGCAAGGACCCGGGCAACGATCCGGAGAACGACTCCCGCATCGAGCCGATTGCCCTCCATCAGGAGATGCAGCGCTCCTACCTGGAGTATGCGATGAGTGTCATCGTGGGTCGGGCGCTTCCCGATGTCCGCGATGGCCTCAAGCCCGTGCAGCGGCGCATCCTGTATGCGATGCACGAACTCGGACTCACGCCCGATCGGCCTTACCGCAAGTGCGCTCGGGTGGTGGGCGATGTGCTCGGCAAATATCACCCCCACGGGGATCAGGCGGTCTATGACGCCCTGGTGCGCCTGGTGCAGACCTTTGCCAGCCGTCACCCCCTGCTCGACGGCCACGGCAATTTCGGATCGGTGGATGACGATCCGCCAGCGGCGATGCGCTACACCGAAACCCGACTGGCCCCGATCGCCAACGAGGGCCTCCTCGATGAGATCGGCAACGACACGGTGGATTTCACCACCAATTTCGATGGCTCCCAACAGGAGCCCGCCGTGCTTCCAGCCCAGCTCCCCTTCCTGCTGCTCAACGGCTGCAGCGGCATCGCCGTGGGAATGGCCACCAGTATTCCTCCCCACAATCTCGGGGAAGTGGTGGACGCCCTCATCGCCCTGATCCGCCAGCCCAACCTCTCGGATGAGAAGTTGCTGGAGATGGTGCCAGGCCCTGATTTCCCAACGGGTGGTGAGGTGCTCACCGGCAGCTGGGTGCGCGACACCTATCTCACGGGCCGAGGCAGCATCCCCATGCGCGGGGTGGCTCACATCGAGGAGGTTCAGCCCGGCAAGGGACGCCATCGACGGGGAGCCGTTGTGATCACGGAATTGCCCTATCAGCTCAGCAAAGCCGGTTGGATCGAAAAACTGGCGGAGCTGGTGAATGACGGAAAAATCACTGGCATTGCCGACATCCGCGATGAGAGCGACCGGGAAGGGATGCGCGTGGTGGTGGAGGTGCGCCGCGATGCTGATTCCAACAAGGTTCTTGCCGAGCTCTACCGACGCACAGCGCTACAAAACAACTTTGGCGCCATCCTTCTCGCCCTGGTGAATGGGCAGCCCCTGCAGTTGAGCTTGCGGCAGCTCCTGCAGCACTTCCTCGATTTTCGAGAACACACCTTGATTCGGCGCACCAGCCATGCCCTGAAGCGCTGTGAGGAACGGCTTGAGGTGGTGGAGGGTCTGATCAAGGCCTTGGCCCGGCTCCAGGAGGTGATCGCGATGATCACGGCCGCCGTCGATGCGGCCGCGGCCAAGGCCAGCCTGCAGGTGCATCTCGATCTCAGCGAGCGACAGGCCGATGCCGTTCTGGCCATGCCCCTGCGCAGGCTCACGAGCCTGGAGCAGGAGAGCTTGCGCCAAGAGGCGGGAGAGCTCAAAGAGGAACAGGGACAACTGCGTCACCTCCTCGATGACCGCGCGTCTCTGCTTGACGCCATGGTTCAGGAGCTGCGGGTGCTGCGCAAGCGCTTTGCCACCCCGCGCCGCACCCGCTTGGTGGAAGGGGGCGAGGGGTTGGTGGCCCAACGTGGAGCGGCGGCACGCCCCACCACCGGAGAACAACGCCAACAGGCCCTCGAAGCCCTTCCCGCTGATGCGCGAGTGCTCATCCAGGCCGATGGGGTCGTGAGGATCCTCTCCACCCAACAGTGGAGCCGCCTGAAACTGGAGGAGCTGACAGAAAACGGAGAGGGTTCAGCGCCCCCCCGAATCCTGCTGCCCGTGGACCCGCCGCCCGCCCTGCTGGCCTTTAGCGCGGACGGGCGGGTGGCCCTGGTGCGTTGGGAATTCGCCGCCCAGCAGCAGGGTCCACTGGAGCGTTTCCTTCCGGAGAGCCTCGCCGGCGAAACGGTGGTGCAAGTGTTGCCCCTGCAGGCAGACCTCCACAACAGCTTGGGCCTACTGAGCAGCGATGGTCGCTTCAAGCGGCTGGCCATCGAGGACTTTCAAGATCTGTCTGGTCGGGCCGCCAGCGTGCTCAAGCTGAAGGAGGGGGTGACTCTCAAGCGAGTCGTGCCCTGTGGGCCTGATCAGGATCTGGTGGTGGCGAGCAGCACGGGCCGGCTGTTGCGTCTGGCGGTTGAGGAAACCAGCCTGCCCCTGTTGGGCCGCACCGCTCAAGGCCCCCAGTTGATGCGACTGCTCCCCGGGGAAAACGTGGTGGGAGCCGCCTGCGTGCCCAGCGGTGGGGAGGTGCTGCTGGCCAGTCGCCTGGGTCAGCTCAAGAAACTCCAGGTGGCCAGCCTGCGGCTTTGCCAACGGGGGGATCTCGGCCAGATCGGGCTGCGGTTTTTGCAACGCAGCGATCAACTGGTCGATCTGCAAGCCGCAGACAGCGCCGTGGTGGGTGTGCGGCTCACGGGAGGCGAAGGGCGCCATCTGCGCTGGGGTGTGGCCAACCTGGCCAGCGAGGATGGCTCTACAGCGGGCCTTCAGCTGCCCCTGCGCTCAGGGGAAAGCGTCCTGGAGCTCGTGCCCCTGGTCACCGCGCCCTGAGCCAACTAGGGTGGCAACCCCTGCGCGGCAAAAGGGCTGATGCGCCCGGTTTTCCACCCCATCCTGTTGGCACGCCAAGGCCTTTTGGTGCTGGTGGGATCCTCCGTTGTCCTCGGGGTGACGCTCGCCCTGAATCCGGGGCTCTGCCTCTCACGCGGCGACTCGGACACTCCCTCCCAGCCAGCCAAGCCTGTTGCCGAAGGGGTGGCCGCTCCACAGCAGAGCCCCGTCCTGGCGTTGCTGCCCACCAATGCCGCCCTGCCCAGAAGTGAGGACGGGCGGCACTACCCCTTGCTTCCCAAGGACGCGCAAGCCTTGGCGGCCTTGCTGGCCACCCTGGAAGAAGCGCTGCGATCTCCAGCCACCCCAACGGTTGATCTGCCGCGCCTGGGCCATCAGCAACAGGTGATCTACAGGGTTTTGGCCCATCAGCGGGCCTTGGCCGATCAGGTGCGAGCGGCCCTGCCCAACCACTGGCAGCCGGTGTTCGACCACCACGTGGCCGCGCGGCGCGAGTTTCTGGCCATGCACAGGGGAAAACGCTCGCTCACCCTTCCGAGCTGGCGCATCATCCCGCCTGAGCCCCCAGAAAAACTGCTTCAGTATTACCGCGAAGCCGCAGCGGCAACGGGCATCCCTTGGGAGGTGTTGGCCGCTGTGAACCTTGTTGAGACGGGGATGGGTCGGGTGGATGGGATCTCCGTGGCCGGGGCCCAGGGTCCCATGCAGTTCCTGCCCTCCACCTGGGCAGAGCAGGGGATCGGTAAGGGCAACATTCGCAATCCCCGCGATGCCATCGCTGGCGCAGCTCGCTACCTGGTGCGTCGGGGCGGACCGGGAAATCTGAAAAAAGCCCTGTGGGGCTACAACAACAGCGATCACTACGGCAAGGCTGTCCTGCACTACGCCGCACTGATGAAGGACGATCCCGCCGCCTTCCGCGGGCTGTATCACTGGGAGGTGCACTTCGCTTCCGGCGCAGGAGATCTATGGCTCCCCGTGGGCTACAACCAACCTCGGCCGATCAGCGTGGCAGCCTTCTTGAAAACCCACCCGGCCAGTGCGCCCCCCGCCGGTTCCTCGGGGTATTGAGGTCATGAAGGTGAGCCACCAGCTGAGCTCCATCGCTTGGCTCACCGCTGGCAAGTCTGCAGCGATCTCGGCGGCCGTTTGTCTCTGCGCGAATGGTGGCTGGGCCGCGCCACTCGCCAGCTCCCTGGCTGAGGCGGATGGAAAAACAGCACCCGCCGCCCAGCGGTTGATTCCGTTTGCCGATCCCGCTGGCCAACAGCTCTGGAGCCGTGCCAGTGGACAGGGCGATTACGGGCCCTTGGCCCAATGGTTTGAAACCCAAGCCAACCTGGCCTATTGCGGGGTGGCGAGCGCCGTGATGGTGCTCAATAGCCTGGCGGTTGAGGCGCCACCGGCGCAGGGCTACGGCTCCTACCGGTTCTGGACGCAAGCCAATGCCTTTTCCATCCCGGGGAGCAGAGGCTTCGTGCGGGCAGAGGTGGTCGCCCAGGAAGGAATGACGCTGGCCCAACTACAGGGCTGGCTGGCTCAACATCCCCAACTGGTGGTGGAGCGTTTCCATGCTGATCGGCTGAGCCTGGGCCAGTGGCGGGGCCTGCTGCGCCGCTCGCTGAAGGATCCCCGGGATCGGCTGCTGGTGAACTACTACCGCTCCGCCATGGGCCAGGCGGGCGAGGGTCACATCTCTCCGGTGGCGGCTTACGACCCCCACAGCGACAGGGCTCTCATCTTGGATGTAGCGCGCTACCGCTATCCACCGGTGTGGGTGAGCGCCGAGGTTCTCTGGAACGCGATGCGCAGCATCGATAGCAGCTCGGGGCGCAGCCGGGGCCTCCTCGTGATCCGCCGCCGCTAACCTCGCAAGCCTTCCAGCCAAACTTCAATGCGTTGGCTGAAGGCAGCGATCGAATGATGGTGCTCAAACCAATGCCTGCAACTGGTGCGCGGCACCTGAGCAGCCCGTTTCACAGCCTGCTCTAGAGCTGCTAGATCATCGGCGGGAGCCAGGGCACCATTGCTCCCTTCGCACACCAGCTCGGCGGGGCCGCCCCGGGCGTAAGCCGCCACCGGCACACCACAGGCCATGGCTTCCACCAACACATTGCCAAACGCCTCATTCCATTTCGGCGTGTTGAGCAACACCTGGCAGGCTCCCAATTCAGATTGAAAGGCCGCAGTGGGCAAAAACCCCCGCCACTGCAGGGTGCCTGGCGCCACAGACGCCTCCACAGCTCGGGCATAGGCCTCGTCTTCCCGCAACCCCCACACCCGCAGGGGAAGACCCAAGCGCTGGGCCACATGCGCCGCATCCTCCAAACCCTTTTCCGGCGCAATGCGACCCGCCCAACCAAGAACCGGTTCGGGATGGGGGGAAAAGGTGTAAGCCGCGGGATCAAAGCCATTCCCCACAATGACGGGGGCACCGGGCAGCTGGAAATCGGCAGCCTGGGCCGCGGTGTGAAAGGCCAGTCGCTGGGGGCTCCAGCGGGCGACCGATTCAATCACCTCATCCATGGCGTCGGCCACCGAGCCCATGCTCACCAGATGGGCCAAAGGTGTGGGGAGATGGGGGGTGAGCCAGAAAGGCAGCCAGTCATAGGCCAGATTGAGCAGCACATCGAAGCGATGCTGCTCGGCGAGGCCGCGCTCCCAAAGCCTGGGCAACAGGGCATCCACGGGAATCTCCACAGGGGTGGAGCGGGGGCGATGCTGCCAGCTCGGCTGCCCAACCCCTGTGGCCGTTAACAGCTCGGCTCCGTTGCAGGAAGGGGAAAGCACTGAGCCTGCCGCCGCCACCACACCCACCCCATGGCCCCGGCCCAAGAGGCCGGCCACCAGCCCCATGGCCGTCACCTCCACCCCGCCACCCCGACCACTGCCCAGGGCCCCCACGGGGGTGCTCATCACCAACACCCGCATCGCCGTGCAGCCAGCGCAAGACCCTCAGCATGCCTGATCCAAGGGGCTGCGTAGGTTAAGGAGGCCATCCTGCCGAGCTGTGAGTTCTGAAACGATCCTTCCATCGGAGTTGAGCCAGCCGGTGGAGCTGACGGTGGAGCGCTTTGAGGAGGATGGATTCCTTCTTTTGCAGCAACTCGCCAACTTTCTCCAGCTCGACCCGGCTGAGCTCAAGCAACGCCTGCCCCGCAGCAACGCCGATCTCGCTGCCCTTCATCCGGGGGCTTTCGATCCCCACACGGTGGAAACCTTCTACGAAGAAACCGTCGGCGACGCCCACCTGCTTGAGCTGGCGGCATGGCACCTGGGAAGCGCCGCTTACATCGCCGATACGCTCCGGTTGCAGGCTCACTTCGCCCGGGGTCAGGTGTTGGATTTCGGGGGCGGCATCGGTACCCATGCCCTCGCTGCTGCCGCCCTGCCCCAGGTGGAGCGGGTGTGGTTTGTGGATCTCAATCCCCGCAACCGAGCCTTTGTGAGTTGGCGGGCCAACCAGCTGGGGCTCGGCGAGCGGATCAGCTGCCATCGCGATCTGGCTGATCCCAACCTGCCTGAGCAGTTTGACACCATCGTTTGCCTGGATGTATTGGAACACCTCAAGGATCCAGCCGGCCAATTGGAGGTGTTTGCCGATCGGCTCTCTGCTGGCGGTATCGCGCTTTTGAACTGGTATTTCTTCCGTGGATTCGCAGGAGAGTATCCCTTCCATCTTGATGACCCCGCCTTGGTGGAGCACTTCTTCCACACCCTGCAACAGCACTTCCTTGAGGTTTTTCACCCTTGGCTCATCACCACACGCGCCTACAAGCCCATGGGATGAGCTAGCTGAACAAACCCTGCGATTGCCTTATGAGAGGGCAGCCAAACCCGCGGGTTCAAGCATGAGTTTGCTGCGCTTGAGCTGCTCATCCATCGGGATGGGATAGGCCCCGTCAAAACAGGCCGTGCAAAAATTGGCGGAGTGGGTGTGGGCTGCCTCCACCATTCCTTCCTTGCTGAGGTAGGCGAGGGAATCCACCCCTAAGTGGCGCTCAATCTCCGCCAAACTGAGGCGGGCAGCGATCAAATGGTCCTGGGTGTCAGTATCGATGCCATAGAAACAGGGGTGCGTCACCGCAGGTGAGCTGATGCGCATGTGCACCTCGGTGGCGCCAGCGTCACGCAGAGCTTGCACCAGCTTGCGACTTGTGGTGCCGCGCACAATGGAATCATCAATCACCACCACCCGCTTGCCCGCCAACACATCGGGGAGGGGATTGAGCTTCACGCGAATCCCCGCTTCCCGCATGGCCTGGGTGGGCTGGATGAACGTGCGGCCGACATAGCGATTCTTGATCAGGCCATCGCCAAAGGGGATGCCACTCACCTGAGAGAAGCCGATGGCGGCAGGGATGCCTGAATCGGGAACACCGATGACGATATCGGCCTCGATCGGAGCTTCGCGGGCTAGCACCTCACCGATGCGCACGCGATAGCTGTAGAGAGATTCGCCAAAAAAGCGGCTATCAGGGCGGGCAAAGTAAATCATTTCAAACACACAGAGCTTGGCAGGTTGCTCCTGCCAGCGTTGACGATCGGGGATGGGATCACCCGGCCGGAAATGCACCAGCTCACCGGGCTGCACATCATCGGCATAGGTGGCTCCAATGATGTCGAGCCCGCAGGATTCACTGCTGGCCACCCATTGACCAAGATCCGAATCGCCCAGCCGGCCAAACACCAGAGGGCGGATTCCGTGGCCGTCCCTGAGGGCGAAGAGACCCTCCGGGGTGCCGATCAAGAGGCTGAAGGCGCCGCGGCAACGACCGGCAGCGGAGCGGATGGCCTGGTTCCAACCCATGCCGCCATCCACAGCCTGTTGCAGGGCGAAAGCGATGAGTTCTGAGTCGGTGGTGGAGGTGAATTCCTCGGCAAAGTGGTCGAGGGCACGACGCAACTCGGAAGCATTCACCAAATTGCCGTTGTGGGCCAAGGCAAAGGGCCCAAGCCGGGTCATCAGCACAACCGGCTGGGCATTGCACACCTTGCTGCTGCCCGTTGTGGAATAGCGGTTGTGGCCGATGGCCAGCTGGCCGGGCATGCGATCAAGCACCTGCTGATCAAACACCTGGCTCACCAGGCCCATATCTTTGTGCAGGCGCACCCTGGAGCCATCAAAAACAGCGATGCCCGCTGACTCCTGGCCGCGATGCTGCAGGGCGTAAAGCCCGAAATAGGTGAGATTGGAAACGGGCTGGCCGGGGGCCATCACCGCAAAGACTCCGCAGGCTTCCTCCGGCTTATCGGGCCGCTCGTGATCGGGAGAGCACGATCCCTCCGTGGTGGCCTGCTGACCAGTGGGCTGCTGAGGGAAGTCCAGGGGCCCAGAGGAGCTGAGGGATGGGAGAAGGGTCACGAACGGGAAGCCACCGTTGCGGACACCCCATCTTGTCGCATCATCGGTCGGGGGGGAGGCCGGCTTGCCGCATCCTGCGAGGAATGGCCTGCTCATAGGCCTCCTTGAGCTGAACAACCGGCAGGTGCAAGACCACCGCGTCCCCCTGCCGAATCACCAGGTCGGCAGAGGCTGTGACCACACCCACCCGAGTGGCAGGAACGGTTGCTTCAGCGAGCAAGGCGAGCCAGGCCCTCTCTCCCTCAGGGGGCACGCTCACCAACACGCGAGCACCGCCCTCGCCAAACAGAAGCCGATCGCAGCGCTCGGCACTCGCTGGAACCGCAATCTGGGCCCCCAGGCCCGAGGCGATGCAGGCCTCCGCCAGGGCCACCGCCAGCCCCCCATCGCTGAGGTCATGGGCAGCGTTCACCTGATCCGCCACGATCGCTTGACGCAACAGGGCTTGCACCGCCCTCTCGAGCTCCAGATCAACCCGAGGGGGGCGACCGCTCAGCAGCCCGTGGATCACCCCTTGATAACTGCTGCCCGCCAGCCCCAACCGCTCCTCGCTCCCATCGCCTGGGGGAACACCCAGCAGCCAGATGACATCGCCTGCCTGACGCCAGGCCAAGCCCCGCACATGGGCCAAATCCTCCACCAGCCCCACCATGCCCACCACCGGTGTGGGATGAATGGGCTGCAGGCGGCCATCGGGCAAGCGCGTCTCGTTGTAGAGGGACACATTGCCTCCGGTCACCGGCGTCTCCAGAACCGAGCAGGCCTCAGCCAGACCGCGGCAGGCCAGTGCCAATTGCCAATAGCCCGTGGGCGACTCGGGCGAAGGGAAATTGAGGTTGTCTGTCACCGCGAGGGGCACGGCCCCCACACAGCTGAGATTGCGGGCGGCCTCAGCGACAGCTGCCATGCCGCCACGCTCGGGATCGAGGGCCACCCAACGGTTGGGGCAATCCACCACCGCCGCCACGGCCCGCCGGCTGGGCTCCAGGGAGCCAGGCCCCTGCTGGGGGCGCAGCCGCACAACGGCCGCATCCGCCCCGCCTGGAGGCACCACGGTGTTCGCCTGCACCTGATGGTCGTACTGGCGCCACACCCAGCGTTTGCTGGCGATCGTGGGGTCGTCCAGGAGGCGGAGCAGCACATCCCCCCAAGGCAGGCGGCCATCACCTCGTGTCAGCCCAGCTGGTGTGGCCTCCGGCAAGTCGGTTTCACGCCAGCTCCAGAGAGCCAGGATCTCCGGCGGGGGCTCAGCCAACAGCTCATGGAGATTGACTGGCGTGTCGTCGGCAAGGGCGCTGGCGGAGACTTCGGCCGCGACGCCCCCCCGGTGCAGCACCCGCACCACGTTCTCCTCAAGCACACGCCCCACCACCGCCGCCTGGAGCCCCCAACGGGTGAAGCGGGCCATGAGCTCCTCCTCCCGCCCAGGTTTCACCACAAAGAGCATGCGTTCCTGGGATTCTGAAAGCAGGTATTCGTAGGGGCTCATGCCGGTCTCCCGAGCCGGCACCCTGTCCAAATCCAGCTCAATGCCCAGGCCACCTTTGGCGGCCATCTCGGAGCAACTGCAGGTCAAACCAGCCGCTCCCATGTCCTGTGCAGCCACCACAGCCCCGCTGTGGAATGCCTCCAGGCAGGCCTCGATCAACCCCTTTTCCAAAAACGGATCGCCCACCTGCACGGCAGGCCGATCATCCAAGGAGGCCTCGCTGAGCTCGGCGCTGGCAAAACTCGCTCCTCCCATGCCATCCCGCCCGGTGGTGCTGCCCACGTAGACCACCGGATAGCCAACCCCATCGGCTCCGGCTTTGACGATGGCCTCCGTCTCCATCAGACCGAGGGCCATGGCATTCACCAGCGGGTTGCCGGAGTAGCTGGCATCAAACCCCACTTCGCCGCCCACAGTGGGCACCCCCACGCAGTTGCCGTAGTGGGCAATGCCCGCCACAACACCCTCCATGAGGCCCACGTTGCGTTCCTCGTCGAGGGGCCCAAAGCGCAAGGCATTGAGCAGGGCAATCGGCCGGGCCCCCATGGTGAAGATGTCCCGCAGGATGCCGCCCACTCCAGTGGCTGCCCCCTGGAAGGGCTCCACGGCCGAAGGGTGGTTGTGGCTCTCGATCTTGAACGCCAGCCGTTGCCCCTCGCCCAGATCCACCACGCCTGCATTCTCCCCGGGCCCCACCAATATCCGCGGCCCACTGGTGGGGAACTGACGCAGGAGCGGCCTGGAATTGCGATAACAGCAGTGTTCCGACCACATGACCCCAAACATGCCGAGTTCGGCACGGTTCGGTGCACGGCCCAGGCGCCGGCAGATCTCCTGGTAGTCAGCCTGGCTGAGGTTTTCTTTGCGCAGGGCCTCCTGCAGCGCGTCAGCGGGTGGCACCACCACGGAGGGTCTGCATTGCTCCAGATCAGTCTCCCACTTGGCCGATGCACTCCCTCCGGTCACACCCAGGGGTCATCCACCTCCTGCACGGGAGGGCGCCGAGGCGAACGGGAAGGGGGCTGGCGGGGAGGCTCCTCCGGCCAGTCGTCGAGGGGGTCGTTGTCCGCATCGGAGGAGCGGGGGCGCTCCCGGGCTGGCGGCTCCCAAGGGGGCTCCTCCAGCCATCCCTCCAGGCGATCTTCCAAAGCTCCGCCCGCCTCTTGGAACCGCTCCCGCAGGCGGCTGGTCTCCTGCTCCATGTGCTCCCGCCAGCGACGGGAGCGCCGCAGCCAGTCCTGCCGGAGGCTGGCGCGAGCCAGGGGCAAATCGTCCAGCTCGTTCAAGGAGGTGAACACGCGGCCGCTCTGCTGATCCACGATGCGTTCCGGGCTCAGGCGCCAGCGACTCGTGCCTGGCAGTCGGGGATCGCTGCGAGCCACCAGATAGTGGGTGATGCGTCCGGAACGGAGCTCGACAGCCGCGTCGGCCACCTTGCCGAGGGGTTGGCCAGCGGCACCCAGCAGCTGGGCATCGAAGAGGGTGGGCAAGCGTTGCACCGTGGCGGCATCGCTGACGGCGGGCTCACCTTTAACGAACACCTCCTGTTCACTGAGGCCTCGCAGTTGATCCAGGCGCCACACCAAACGCCGCTGCTGGAAAGCGGAGGGCTTGCTCACCCACCCCAACACCCGATGCACCGGCGGGTGCATCCAGGCCATCTGGCCGGGCCCATGATCCAGACCCTGATCGCAGCGCACTCTGCGGCGCAACAGGTCACTCAGCAGGAGCTGCTCGGGAAGGGCCAAGACCTCAGTTGCGGATCTGTACGGGCATCACCAGATAGGTGTAATCAGCCTCATCGCCCACCGGCGAAAGCACCGCGGGCGTCGTCGGAGCATTGCACTGTATCCGCACCCGATCGGTCGAGATGGCTTTCAGCCCCTCAAGGAGGTAGCGCACGTTGAAAGCCACCTCGATCGGCTCCCCCTCCATCTCCGCCGGCAGGCGCTCTGAACCGCTCCCCACGTCCTGCGCATCCACGGTGATCATCACGGTGGCTTGCGAGGGGTCAAGGCCGATTTTCACCACATTGTTGTGCTGATCAGCGAGCACAGCCACCCGCTCCAGAGAGGCGGTGAAGGCGCGTCGATCCAGGCTGATGGAGCGGCTGAAGGAGGCTGGAATCAGTTGCCGGTAGTTGGGATAGGTGCCCTCCAGGCTCCGGCTGGTGAGCACCTGGTCCGCCCAGAGGAGCACCACCTGCCCGCGGTCGCAAAAGAGGCTGAGGGGATCGGCTGAGGGGCGGCTGCTCAGGAGTCTCTCGAGCTCCCGCAAAGAGCGGGCCGGCACGGTGACAGCGAAAGATTCCCCATCGTCTGGGGAGGCTGTGGCTTGCTGGAGATGGGGAAGGCGGAGCACGGCCAGCCGGTGGCCATCCGTGGCCGCACACTCAAAGCCCTCGCCGTCGAGGTGCAGATGCACCCCCGTGAGCAGCTGTTTGGCCTCATCGCCGCTGCTGGCGAAGAGGGTGGCCCTGAGGCCCTGCACAAGCGCAGCCGGATCCAGCTGGATCGGAGTGCCCGTTTGCACCAGCGGAAGATCGGGAAAGTCATCCGCGCTCATCCCACGCATCTGGTAAGTGCCAGAGAGGCTGGTGAGTTCCACCTGCTCCTGGCCCTCCTCGCAGCTGAGGGTGATGGGGCTGTCGGAGGAGAGGCGGCTGACAATCTCAGCAAAAAGCCGGGCGGGCAAGGTCACGGCTCCGCTGGTTTCCACACTGGCCGGGAGCGTGGTCTGGATGCCGAGGTGGAGGTCAAAGCCTGTCAGGCTCAGTCGATTTGTGGCGGCATCAGCCGTCAGCAGCACGTTGGCGAGCACGGGGTGGGTGGGGCGCGCCGCCACCGCACGGCTGACCAGCTGGAGGCTGGCGCTGAGTTCGGCCTGGGAACAAACCAGCTTCATAGGGGACTGGAGACGGGCACGGATCAGCCGCCATACGGTTTCACACCATGGGGGCATCCGCAACCCGGGCAGAGCCCGACAGCCATTTTCCAACGGATCGACCTGCAACCGATCATCTTCAAAAGGATTGATCTTTTAAAAAAGAAAATCAGTCGTAGTAGGGGCTGGGGAATCGGCGGAAAACACCCCAATCGCCTGCGGCTGTCTTGGTTGTTGCGGTGATCTGCCTGGGGAAGGCCATGGCGCAGATGCGTAAAAACTCGCTGTTTTCCCCATTTTCAAAGCCTGAGGAAAACGTTTGCGCTGGGCAGGCCCCCCGATGTCCTCTCTTTCCCCCAGCGCAAGCCGATCTGCTCCCCCAGGTTTTCCACGGTCAGTTGCGAGGCTGGTCGCCCCCTAGAACCCCATCACGCTGGCCACCTTGGCGGTGTCTGGTTCCAAGCCGGTGTGAAAGCGTGAATCGTTGTGTTCAATGGCGGTGGTGGGATCTTTCAGGCCATTGCCGGTGAGCACACACACCACCGTGCTGCCTGAGGGCACCTCCTCTTTTCGCTTCAGCAAGCCGGCCACTGAAGCGGCACTGGCCGGTTCGCAGAACACCCCTTCCCCGCTGCCAAGCAGCTTGTAGGCCTCAAGAATTTCCGCATCGGTGACGGCCATGAAGCCGCCTTGGCTTTCCTGCTGGGCTCGCAGGGCGTTGTCCTTGTTCACTGGGTTGCCAATGCGAATGGCTGTGGCGATCGTGTCGGGTTGCTCCACCGTATGGCCCAACACCAGCGGGGCGGCACCGGCGGCCTGAAAACCCATCATCCGCGGCAGTTTCTGGCTGAGGCCCGCTTCCCGGTACTCCTTGAAGCCCATCCAGTAGGCACTGATGTTGCCTGCATTGCCCACAGGAATGCACAGCCAGTCGGGGGCCTCTCCCAGGGCATCCACCACCTCGAAAGCAGCGGTCTTCTGCCCCTGCAGTCGGTAGGGATTGAGCGAATTCACCAGGGTGACGGGGTAGCTCTCGGCCACCTCACGCACGATGGCCAAGGCACGATCAAAGTTCCCCTTCACCGCCAAAACTTCTGCCCCGTAAAGCAGGGCTTGAGCCAATTTCCCCTGAGCCACGTAGCCATCAGGGATCAGCACAAACGCCCGCATGCCCCCCCGACGGGCGTAGGCCGCGGCAGCGGCGGAGGTGTTCCCCGTGCTGGCACAGATGACGGCTTCCGAGCCCTCTTCGCGGGCCTTGCTGATCGCCATCGTCATACCCCGATCCTTGAAGGAGCCTGTCGGGTTGAGGCCGTCGTACTTCAGGTGCACCCGCACGCCCCTGCCGATGAGCTTCTCGAGGCTGGGGGCGGGAATCAGAGGGGTTGCTCCCTCCCGCAGGGTGATCACCGGGGTGGCGGCGGTGACCGGCAGCCAGGATCGGTAAGCCTCGATCAGCCCTGGCCAGTCCTGCATCGTGGGACGCTGACCCAGGCGACGCAGGGCTTGGAGCAGAGGCACGGGGAAACCGGGGAAAGGTTCAATCTAAGCCGCCCATTCCCTGCAGCGCCCCCGCTCAAACCAGATGCGTGTTAGGAGCCATTGGCGGATGCTTTGCTGCCGGAACTCTCTCCACGCAGTCCATCGAGAGGAGACTCCGAAAAAAACCGCATCAGGTCGCTGATGGAACTGGCCTTCTGCGCCAGGGTTAACAGAGCAGGAATGTTCACCGCCATCTCCCGGGTGGGGTAGGCCTTGAGAAATCCCAAGGCCGAGAGGTTGCCATTTCCTTCGGCAATGCCCAACACCACAGCGGCGCGTAGGGCTGTGATTCCATCCTGTGGGGAGCGGGTGGGGTGAACGATGACGGCCACCCGATCGAGCACGGCTTCGCCAATGCGGGTATTGAGAAGGCGGCTCACCAGGGGAACAGGAAGGGTGACCTTCTCATTGAGCAGGGTTCTCACTTGGCTTGGTTTTTGGCGCCCGAGGCGCAGCAGGTCGCCGAGCAAACCGGTGGCTTGTCCTGTGCTGGCTAGGGTCTCAAACTCCCCGATCGGAATCGAGCGGCGAAACGCGCCACTGATCAGCACCACCCGCTCGGCCGCCAGAGCCGTGCCAGGGGCGCCGCACAGACCCAGGGCGAGAGAGCAGGCAAGGAAGCGGTGGGTTGATCTCCTGCTCTTTTGCTTGGGCCTAACCATTGGCTTTTCACATGCCTTCACAGAGATGAAATCTACGGTGCATCTCCCGGAGCCCTTCCCGATCACCCGCCAGCTCTCAGGCTGGAGTGACCAGCACATCGCGCAATAACCGCACGACACCTCGTTCCGCCAACCCCTTGGCCACCTCGGCACCCATCAGCCGGAGGTCTGGTTCACCCAGGAGGCGTGGCAATCGATTGAGCAGCCAACGGGGCTCAAAGCCTGGCAGATCCTTCAAAATGGCCATCAGCTGGTTCACCGGCTCCAAATCCAGCAGGGGGCGCGGATCAAGAGCCTCTGGGCTGTTTTGCCGTTCCCGCAATCCGGGCGGGAGCATGCGCTCGGGCAAACGACGGCCAATGCGCAGGGTCATTCTCCAGGCCAGTTGATCCATCCGCTCCACCATGGCGTCCACCAATTGGCGCCGCAGCAGCCCTCCACTGGGAGAGAAGAGAAAGTCGATCACCTGATCCAATAAACCTTCCACATCCAGCTGATCTTGCAGGGCAGCGCTGCTCACCAGGGCCTCTAACCTTTGCCAACGGAATTCCTCTCCATCGAAGAGCATTTCCCGCAGGCTGCGGCGCAGCTGGGGATCCGGATCCTCCATCAAACGGCGGGCGAAGTAGGGATAGGCGGCTCCCAGAATTTTAAAATCAGGATCCACGCTCAAGGCAATGCCTTCCAAGGTGACCAATGAGCGGATGATCAAGGCGTAATAGGGCGGAACACGAAAGGGAAATTTATACATCACACCAGAGAGATCATCGGTGACTGCTTTGAAATCCATCCGGCTCACTCCCATTTCCAATGCCTGCCCAAACACGCCTTCAAACGCAGGCACGATCGGTGTCAGATCAACCTCTTCACTCAGGAAACCAAGGCTGACAAAGTCCTTGGAGAGGGCTCCAAAATTGCGGTTCACCAGGTGCACTACTGCCTGGATCAGTCCGGTGCGCGCCTCGCGGGTGACTGTGCTCATCATGCCGAAATCCAGGTAGGCCAAGCGGCCATCGGGTAGGGCTAGGAGATTGCCAGGATGGGGATCAGCGTGGAAAAAGCCATGCTCCAATAATTGCTGCAAACTGCAATTCACCCCGATGCTCACCATGTCATCGGGATCGATGCCAATTCCTTTGACAGCCTCAAGATTCGTAAGCTTTACGCCATCGATCCACTCCATGGTGAGCACACGTCGACTAGTGGCTTGTGGATAGATGCTGGGTACTGCAATGGATGGGTTGTGGCTGTGGAGTTGTTTGAACTTTTCTGCATTAGCCGCTTCATTTAAGTAATCCATCTCTTCGAATACCCTGCTGCCTAGCTCATCAATCAAGCCCACAAGATCGCTTTTGATGATGCGCACATTTTTGTTGAGCCAAGCGGCGATGTTCCGCACGATGTAGAGATCAAGGGTGATCTGCTCCCGCAGCCCGGGCCTCTGCACCTTCACGGCCACTTTTTGACCGCCCTGCAGCACACCCCTGTGCACCTGGCCGAGGGAGGCAGCCGAAATCGGCTCCCGTTCCAGGCTGGCAAAGATGTCGTCCACCGAAGCCCCCAGATCCTCTTCGATGCAGGCCATCGCCAGGGCTGAATCAAACCCTGGCAGTTGGTCTTGCAATTGGGCCAGCTCTTCAAGAAGCACCGGTGGCACGATGTCTGGCCGCGTTGAGAGGGCCTGCCCAGCTTTGATAAAGGCTGGCCCGAGGGCGGCAAGCAGCTCGGCACACTCCCTGGCGCGGGCCCGGGCCCGCTCAGGGTTGCGGAGTTGACCGGTGGCTTTGTCGCCAGCCACACCCAATAGAAAGAGGCATATCGGCATGAGCGTCTGCCAGAGCCTGCGCAACAGGCGCTGGGGGTGACCGGCATACAGGCGGGTGATGGCGGCCGGGTCGTAGACCAGGAGCCCGGAGGCCTCGAGAAAATCCCCCAGCTCTTCTCTTGTTGCTGCAGCGCCTTGATGGACAGGAGCCTTCGGGTTTGAAGGCGCCGTGATTGAGGGGATCACCGGCGGAGCAGGCGCCATCGGGTCGGTGCCAAACACAGACGCCCGCATGGCCGCCAGTGCCGCCTCAGCGGCTGTGGGCGCTGGCGATGGAACTCGCGATGGAATGGTGTCCGGAGCGGTTGCGGCGCTGGCAGGGCGCTTCATGGAGATGGCAGACCGCGGAAGAGAGGACGATTCTGTCTGCCCATTGGCGCGGTCGCGTTCAGCTGGAACTAAATCCCCTCTGCTTCCTGTTCATCCTCGTGGATCTCCACCTCTGGAGCTGCTCCCAGCGGCAGCAGGCGGATGTGGCGCCGCCCGAGCTTGATTTCAAACTCGTCGCCTGGCTTGAGATCCAATAGAGCTGTGTAGGCTTTTCCCACCATCAGGTTGCCATTGAACTGCACCTTGGTGTTGAAACTCAGTTTCCTTCCTGGTTTGCCTCCGTGGCTTCCCTCACCAAGATTCATGCCCTTTGCTTCTAGAAGGGCCTCGTAGAAAGCGGTGTAGTTCAGCCGATCTGAACCGTCCTTTTTGACGCTCACATAACCGCAGCTGCGAACCAGGTCTGATTTTGAGGCGTCGCCCAGCTCCTTGACCTTTGCCAATAGGTCAGGTCCTGTGAGCATCTCTCCAGACTGGAGGGTTGCGGAGACAGCTGGAGCCGCTGCACTTTTTTCTTGAACAGCTGTTTCGACCTGGCTCGTTTGAGGGAGAGCTGATTGTTTCGTTGTTGTTTTGACTGGCATGGCTTCTTTTTGAGGTCTACCGCATAAACTAGCAACAGCACTAGCTCATGGTCTTTGAGGAATAATTTTTTTTGCTTTTCTGAGTAGGGATTACCGCCATTTTTGGCCAGGTGAAGCCTGCTCGTTCAGCAGCGGAAACCCTTCCGCCCCTTTGAAGTGCAATGGCCCTTCGCTACGGTTCAGCCACACTTTCTGGAGGGATGTCAGTGCTGACAGGGCTGCGCCTGCAGAACATTGCTTTGATCGAGGTCTTAGAGCTCAGTTTCGCTGAGGGTTTCACCGTCTTGACCGGCGAAACAGGCGCTGGCAAATCCATCCTGCTCGAGGCTCTTGATGCTCTTCTTGGTGGGGCTCAAGGGGCCCAGGGGGCACGGCTGTTGCGTCGCGGTTGTCAGCGGGGCTGCATTGAAGCCACCTTCGCATGCACGCCAGCGGTGCAAAGCTGGCTGGACGCCCACGAAATCGAGGTGGAGGAGCCTGAGCTTCTCATCAGCCGAGAGTGGCGTCTTCTGGAGGGCAAACTCAGCAGTCGCCATCGCCTTCAGGGTGTGGCCATCAGTCGCGCCCAGATTCTGGAGTTGCGCCCCCTGTTGTTGGATCTCACCGTTCAGGGGCAGAGTCAGCAATTGGCCCGTTCGGGTCAGCAAAGGCTCTGGCTCGATCGTTTCGGCGAAGCAGACCTGTTGCCCCTGCTGGAGCAGGTGCGTTCGGCCCATCGCGCCTGGAAGCTGGCCCATGAGGCTCTCGACCAGGCCCGGGCCCGCCACCAGGAGCAGGAGCGGGATCGCCAACGCCAAGAGCAGTTGCTGGAGGATTTGGAGGCCGCGGGCTTGGACGATCCGCTGGAGCGCCAGAGCTTGCAGGGTGAACAGGATCGTCTGGCCCATGGGGTGCGCCTGCAGGAGGGTTTGATGGCCCTGATGGGGAGGCTGGTGGAGGGGGCCGATGGAGCCCCTTCCGCTCTCGACCACCTGGCAGCCTGTGAACAAGAACTCCAGTGGATGGAGAGCCTGGATGCCGCAGGTTTGACCCAGATCAGAGAGAGTTTCAGCGCGGCCTTGGCCCAGCTGCACGAATTGGCGCGGGATCTGGATCGCTACGGAGGGTCCCTCGAAAGTGATCCCCACCGCCTGTCTCAGCTCCAAGAGCGGATGGCCTTTCTCCGCGCTCTGGAGCGTCGCCATGGGCAGGATTTGGCAGCGTTGATGGCGCTGCGGGATGGTTTGCGCCAACAGCTCGCCCCAGGCGGGATTGAGCAGGAGTTGGCGGAGCTGGAGCGGCAGGAGTCCGTCGCCCATGCCGAGCTGGAGCAGATTTGCAGTCGGATCACCGTTGCTCGCCGTTCCGCTGCCCATGCGTTGGAGGTTCAGCTCATGGAGGCGCTTCGGCCCATGGGCCTGGCCCATGTGCGGTTTGCGGTGGAGATCACCCCGATGGCCATCACGGAAGAGGGAGCCGATGGGGTGCGTTACCTCTTCTCAGCCAATCCGGGCCAGCCCCTGGCTCCCTTGGCGGAGGTGGCCTCGGGAGGTGAGATGAGTCGTTTTCTCCTGGCACTGAAGACGTGCTTGGCCGCTGCCGATCCAGACGTCACCTTGTTGTTCGACGAAATTGATGCGGGAGTGAGCGGTCGGGTGAGCGGAGCGATGGCGTCTCTGTTGAAACGGTTGGCCAACTCCCGGCAGGTGTTTTGTGTGACCCACCAACCGCTGGTGGCTGCCGCGGCCGAGCACCATTTCAAGGTGGCGAAGGTGGTGGAGAACGGCCAAACCCATACGCGAGTGTCCCACCTGCGGGACACTCAGGCTCGCCAGGCTGAGCTGGCTGAATTGGCGGGGGGCAACAGTGGCGAGGCCCACAGCTATGCGGCTGGCTTGCTGGGACTGCAATCCGCATGAGGTACTTGGATTAAGATAAATGACAAATTTTTCTGATCGTCGCAATTCATGCTCGCAAAGCCTCCCGCGCGCGAACAGCGATTGACGGCTGCTGCCGCGCCCGCTCCCTCCCCTTGGACCACCGCCGCCATTCCCGACCAGACCGGACGAGTGGCGCTGGTGACCGGTGCCAACAGCGGCCTCGGATTGGAAACCGCTCGGGCCTTGGCCGCCAAGGGCGCCACGGTGGTGATGGGCTGTCGATCGTCTCGCAAGGCTGAGGAGGCGCGGGCCCAACTGCTTGCTGATCTCACCCACCAACCCCAGCAGACCGCCCACGGCGCCCTTGATCTGCTCTCCCTCGATCTGGCGGACCTCGCCAGTGTTCGGACCGCAGCCGCCCTGATCAGCGAGCGCTATGGCCGCCTCGATCTGTTGATCAACAACGCTGGTGTGATGGGACCGCCGCGCACCCTCACCCGGGATGGCTTCGAGCTGCAGTTCGGCACCAACCATCTGGGCCATTTCGCGCTCACGCTTCACTTGCTGCCGCTCCTCCGTCGCCAGGAGGGCGCCAGGGTGGTGTTTGTCACCTCGGGAGCCCAATACTTCGGCCGCATCGCCTTCGACGACCTCCAGGGTGAGCGCTCTTACGACCGCTGGCGGGCTTACAGCCAGAGCAAACTCGCCAATGTGATGACCGCTCTGGCGTTGCAGGAGCGTCTTCGTGCCGAAGGCTCTGCCCTGCTCGCTCTCGCGGCCCATCCCGGCCTGGCCCGCACCAACCTGCAACCGGCCTCGGTGGCGATGAACGGCTCCAAGCTGGAGGCCTGGGCCTATCGCCTGATGGACCCCCTGTTCCAGAGCGCTGCCATGGGCGCCCTGCCCCAGCTGTTTGCCGCCACTGCGCCGGATGCCCGACCGGGCGGTCACTATGGCCCCAACCAGTGGGGCGGCATGCGCGGTTATCCCGCGCCGGTGCGGGTGGCACCCTCGGCACTCGCCGCCGAGCAGCGCTCGCGCCTTTGGCAGATCAGCGAAGAGCTCTGTGGGATCGCGTTTTAGGACCGTAGACTTGCCCGCTTGCGTCTGTAGCCCCCTCCATGCCTCGCGCCCGCGGCGGGTCTTCCGCCACCAATGGCTCAAAAGCCTCCGCGGGAGAGACCCCCACGATCACCACAGCCCTGGAGGAACAACCAGCGAGCCAACAATCGGTTGAGCCTGCAGGCTGGGAGGACATCACGGGTCGACTGGAGGATGTGATCCGGGTGCGCGGGGCCCGCCAGCACAACCTGCGCAATGTGGATCTGACGATCCCTCGCAATCGCCTGGTGGTGTTCACCGGAGTGAGCGGCAGTGGCAAGAGCTCCCTGGCCTTTGACACGATCTTTGCCGAGGGGCAACGCCGATATGTGGAGTCGCTTTCGGCCTATGCCCGCCAGTTTCTTGGCCAGGTGGACAAGCCGGATGTGGACGCCATCGAGGGGCTCTCCCCCGCCATCTCCATCGATCAGAAATCCACCAGCCACAATCCCCGATCCACGGTGGGCACCGTCACCGAGATTCAGGACTATCTGCGCCTGCTCTACGGCCGGGCCGGCACCCCCCACTGCCCCCAGTGTGATCGGCCCATCAGTCCCCAAACCATCGACGAGATGGTGGATCAGATCCTCACTCTTCCGGAAGGCACCCGCTACCAGTTGCTCGCGCCAGTGGTGCGCGGCAAGAAGGGCACCCATGTGAAGCTGCTGGCGGGCCTGGTGAGCGAGGGGTTCGCCCGGGTGCGCATCAATGGCGAGGTGCGCGAGCTGGCCGACAACATCGAACTCGATAAAAATCACGCCCATTCGATTGAGGTGGTCGTGGATCGGCTGGTGGCCCGCGAAGGTCTCGCTGAGCGTCTCACCGATTCCCTCCGAACGGCCCTCAAGCGGGGCGAGGGCCTGGCCCTGGTGGAGCTGGTGCCTCGGGAGGGAGAGGCCATGCCCGAGGGGTGGGAGCGGGAAAGGCTGTTCTCCGAGCACTTCGCCTGCCCAGAGCATGGTGCGGTGATGGAGGAGCTCTCGCCGCGGTTGTTTTCCTTCAACAGCCCTTACGGAGCCTGCCCTGATTGCCACGGCCTCGGCCATCTGCGGCGCTTCACCATGGAGCGGGTGGTGCCTGATCCCTCTCAGCCGGTGTACGCGGCCATCGCCCCTTGGAGCGACAAGGACAACTCCTACTACTTTTCCCTGCTGTTCAGCGTGGGCGAAGCTTTCGGCTTCGAGCTCAAGACCCCCTGGAACCAGCTCAGCGATGAGCAGCGCGATGTGCTGCTCAACGGCAGTCGGGAGCCGATCATGATCCAAGCCGATAGCCGCTATCGCAAAAGCAAGGGCTTTCTCCGTCCCTTTGAGGGGGTGTTGCCCATCTTGGAGCGCCAGCTGCGCGATGCCAGCGGCGAGGCGATCCGCCAGAAGCTGGAGAAATATCTTGAGCTTGTGCCCTGTGCCACCTGCCAGGGTTTGCGCTTGCGTCCCGAAGCCCTGGCTGTGCGGATGGGGCCCTATTGCATCCACGAACTCACCGCCGTGGGGGTGGATGAAACCCTGAGGCGCATCGAGGCGCTCATGGGGGTGGGCGCCAGTGAGACGAGCGCCCCTCTGCTCAGCCCACGCCAGATTCAAATCGGTGAGCTGGTGCTGCGGGAGATTCGCTTGAGGCTGAAGTTTCTCCTCGATGTGGGCCTGGACTACCTCAGCCTGGATCGACCGGCGATGACCCTCTCCGGAGGCGAAGCCCAGCGCATTCGTCTGGCCACCCAGATTGGCGCTGGCCTCACCGGGGTGCTCTACGTGCTTGATGAGCCGAGCATCGGCTTGCACCAGCGCGACAACGATCGCCTCCTGGCCACCTTGCTCAAGCTGCGCGATTTGGGCAACACCCTGATCGTGGTGGAACACGATGAAGACACCATCCGTGCCGCCGATCACCTGGTGGACATCGGCCCCGGTGCGGGCGTGCATGGGGGACGCATCGTGGCCGAGGGTGGTTTGGAAGCCCTGCTCAACGCTGAAGACTCCCTCACCGGCGCCTACCTGAGCGGCCGCCGCGCCATCCCCACCCCGGCAGAGCGACGCCTCTCCGGAAGCCGCCGCCTTCGGTTGATCAGCTGTTCGCGCAACAATCTGCGGGGTCTCACAGTCGATATTCCTTTAGGCAGGCTGGTGGCCGTCACCGGGGTGAGCGGCAGTGGCAAGAGCACCTTGGTGAACGAGCTGCTTCACCCCGCCCTGGAACACGAGCTGGGCTTGAAGGTGCCCTTCCCCTCCGGATTGGAGGAATTGCGGGGGATTCAGGCGGTCGACAAAGTGATCGTGATCGACCAGAGCCCGATCGGCCGCACCCCACGCTCCAACCCCGCCACTTACACCGGCGCATTTGACCCCATTCGTCAGGTGTTTGCCGCCACTGTGGAGGCCAAGGCCCGCGGCTATCAGGTTGGGCAATTCAGCTTCAATGTCAAAGGTGGCCGCTGCGAGGCCTGCGGCGGGCAGGGCGTGAATGTGATCGAGATGAATTTTCTTCCGGATGTGTATGTGCAGTGCGAGGTGTGCAAAGGGGCTCGCTACAACCGTGAAACGTTGCAGGTGACCTATCGGGATTTCACCATTGCTGATGTGCTGCAGATGACGGTGGAACAGGCCGCCGAGGAATTTGCCTCCATTCCCCAGGCAGCGGATCGCCTGCGCACCCTGGTGGATGTGGGCCTCGGCTACATCAAACTTGGCCAGCCGGCACCCACCCTTTCAGGGGGAGAGGCCCAGCGAGTGAAGCTGGCCACCGAATTGTCAAAACGCGCCACGGGCAAAACGCTCTATCTCATCGATGAACCCACCACTGGTCTGAGCTTCTATGACGTGCACAAGCTGGTGGACGTGGTGCAACGCCTCGTGGACAAGGGCAACTCGGTGCTTGTGATCGAGCACAACCTCGATGTGATCCGGTGTGCCGACTGGATCATTGATCTGGGACCGGAAGGGGGCGACAAGGG
>JAYKHK010000074.1:0-7023 GCA_035284785.1 Cyanobacteriota bacterium
AGAGTCCCCCCGCAGGCGCACCTGAACCCACCAGGTGATGGGCCGCCACCAGGAAGGGCAGGGTGGTGGTGGCCAGGGCAATGGCCACCACCTCGGGATCACCCAGGGAGGGGTTCAAGGCGGCCGCAGCGGAGAGGGCTGGCGGCTCCAGAGGCTCGCTGGGGCCCACCATCCCGGCCAGGGGGAGCAACACCGCATCCAGACGGCCAGCCTTGAGCTGCCGCGCCGCGTCGGCGGCGGGCCAGAAGGCCAGGTGGGGCTCCACCACCAGGCGGCTGGTGGCTGACGGCAGGAGATGGACATGGAGTGGATCGACGCCAACGCGCAGGGGCTGGAGGGGGCCATCAAGGGGCGCCATGGCGGGGGAAGACGATGGACCACCCGGTGCTACGGAGAGGCCAGGGGCGGCAACAATCCACAGCTGCGCGGGAGGTGATGCACAACTGCTCGCTCTCGAGGTCGCAGGTGTGGATGGTCCGCTCGTGATGTTTGATCTGGCGCTGGATCTCCCCAGGGCTTCAGAGCCAGCCCTGGGCCAGTGGCGTCAGCGGCCCAGCGGAATCTTCCGGGTGATTTCCACCTCTGAACCCTGGATTCTGCTGATCCCAGTATTCAGCCCGAGTGAGGCGCCCCCCGCAGGCGTTCGTACCCAGCCTTGCCTGATCTCTGGGGGCACCGGGTTGCCCCTGGCGCCACGGCCTCCTGTCAGCCCATGGAGGAAAAGTCAGCAGGACGTCTTCCATCGGTCGACGCCTGGCTGAGCAGGGGGCACCGGCGTCAGGGTTGGCGCCAAGGAAGAAACCAATCCACCCGCTGGCAAGAGCTGGTGGAGCCCCAGGCCCCTCCAGCGGCCAGATCCCCCAGCGCCATGACCCGCCAACCCAACAGCAGCAACACCTGGCCGATCCTCACCCTGGTGGGGGCGGAAATCCTTTGCCTGATGGCCTATGTGGGCGCCTGCGAGGTGCGCGCCAAGGAGGTGGCGCTGTGCGAAAGCCGCTGGGCGATGGCCTTGCCAGCGATTGCCCTGGCGGGCCAGTCCGCCGCCACCTACTTCATGGACCCCAACCGCCAACCCCCACCCCTCAGCGGCAACAGCCCGGGCGGTGGCCAGCCGCTGGGGCTGGTGGGCCGAGGCGGGGGCCGTTGGGGCAGGGGAAGGCCCGATGCGGGTCATGGGGGCAGGGGCTGAACAGCACCGGAAGCCCCTGGCGTCAGGTGATAGCGAAAACTTAGCCAGCCGGCGGCCTTGGCTCTCAGCACCCAGCTCATTGCAATACCCCTGCCAGCTTGCGGGCCAGCACCATGAGCTGCTCCCGTTTCCGCCGCAGCCGCTGCTCGTCCTGCCCCACCATCGCCTGGCGAAGGGCGACCACCCTCGGCGGCGACCTCTCCACCAAGGCCGCACTGGCCTCCCGCGCCGGCGGCAAGGACATGGGAGGGGTTAGCGCTACTTGAAACCGCCCTCGGGGCAAAGAAACCAGCCCAACACACCTTGCCCCGCGCGGGAGACCGCGAACCTGATCTCACACATCATCAATACGCATCCTGGTGGCAGTTGGGCCTCCTTGATGCTCAGCGCAGCGGATCGCTCGATAGGTAGCATGCTACGGCACCTACTCTTTTCCTGGTCAATAACATGAAATCACTTGACGCATTGAGATATTGCAAAGAAACAATGTAGTTCTTACTTGTATTCAAAACTCGCCTGAAGCGCATGCCTGAACCCGCAGAAGAAATCCAATTTCTGACTCAGTGGAGGCTAGTCCGCTCCGCCATCGAGCACGAGAATACATTGAAAAGCCATCGAGTTACGTGGTTTCTTGCTACTCAGCTCTTCTTATTTACTGGTTTTACATCTATATTTATTGAAGCCGTGAAAAATGATTCCCTCTTTAGGTCCCTTAAGGTATATTCAGTTCTGGCAATTATCTTCTTGTTGGGCATTTATGTTTGCATCCTTGCCTGGACAAGCCTCTGCGCAGCCCAAAAGATGATTGCCAGGCTCCAAAACTGGTGGCTGATTCATTGTCATAACACTAGTGATAACTGGAAAGATTGGATCCTTTCAGCAAAATATGGCACTGGCCAGAAAAGCTTTCCACCTGTCAATGGAATCTTTACGTCAAATATGCACATAATCTTTGACGAAACATATCTTCCTGTGGCGCTCGCATTATTTTGGTCTATTCTATTTCTAATGTCTACACTTATGGTCTTTCACAAGCGATTTGAAGCTCCTAATTTATCTTATCTTATTCCACTGCTTGCACTAATAGCGATACTTCTAGTCGTGACAGTTTCGCGTAAACGAGAAGTTATGAATTGGATGAGAGCTAGAAGTATTGTTAAATTCCTGAGGGCTACGAATGATAGAAAATCCGATGAATTGGCCCGCATTTTAGAAAAACGTGGCAAAGGCAAATATGATTCAGAAGTGCTGCGCAAGGCTGTCAAGAATTTACTTGACGATGATCTTCGTTAAGTGGGTATCCACCCCTAGACTCGTTCACCCCAAGCAGGATAAGCAAAGTTTGATCAAATTGCACCGATGCAACACTGAGCTAAGCCGGTGCTGTCAGAGCCGCAGATGCCTGGCGATCACTGCAACACCCCCGCCAGCCGCCTGGCCAGCACCATGAGCTGCTCCCGCTTCCGCCGCAGGCGCTGCTCCTCCTGCCCCAACCCCACTTGGCTGACGGCAACCGCCCTCGGCGGTGACTCCTCCACCAAGGCTGCACTGGCACCCCGCGCTGGCGGCAAAGACGGCGGAGGGGTCTGGAGGGGAGCTGACGCGATGGGAACCGCCGCCGCCGCTTGAGCCATAGCCGTCGCCGGGGCAAAGATCCCCACCAACACCCCCTGCCCCGCGCTCGAGACCGCACAGCCGATCGGACACACCAGCAACGTGGCCCCCGGAGGCAGCTGCGCCTCATCGATGGAGAGCGCCGCTGGCCGCTCGCTGTCGCACAGCCCCAGGGCGACATGGCCCATCACCTTGGCCATCGCCACCCCCACCAGCGCGTCCTCCCCCGGCTGGAGCGGCTGCTGCAACGTGCGCCCCTGCACGGCCAACACCTTGAGGCTGCTCCCGCCATCCCACTGGGCCACCAGCAGGCTGTGGAGTCCAAAGCTCTGGGCCGCCACCGCCGCCCGCAACACCCCCTGCACCTGCTCCCGATGCACCGCAAAGCGCTGCTGGAAACTGGGCGTCTGAGGCAACATCAATCGCCGCGCCAGATCCGGCTGCACCACCACCAAAATCCAGCCCAAATACAGCACCAACCCCAAAAACACAATCCGACTCAGCCGATACAGCAGCTGCCAGGGACTGCGGGCATCCAGCACCTCGCCAATGGCCCGGTTCAGGGCATCGGCCATTGCTCGGGTGAACACCTCCACGCGGGTGGAGAGCTTGCTCTTGGGGGTGCTCATGGGGGGCTGGCCTGGGGGGTTAGGGGCCATTGCCAGTGGGAGGAGGGGTAACGGCTTGCGACACCCAAAAGGCATGGCCAGCCCAGTCCTTTTTCACCACTGGCAAGCGGTCTTCGGAATGGTCCTCAAGGTTGTTGTGGGCTGCTCAATTGATCGAATCGACCGATTAGACACTTTGGGTTGATAAAATTTAATAACTGAGTGATGAGAAATACTAACTTTTCACCCCGACCTTCTCTTTTATCTGAATGCGATCCTTGACTTCGGCATAGATCTCTCCGAGTTTCGGGTCTACTTCTAGGGTGATCGCCAACGCATAGGGAACGGATTCCGTTAGAGGTTTTGCGTCTTCACGACAGCTGACATGAACGATGATCGCATCACCATCAACAAAAGCGGAGACCCCCTCTCCTTCGAAAACCTCATGTTGAAGAGTGCCTCGTTGCACGGCTTGCCAATCAGCGCCGGTTCGCTCTAGTTGCTTCTTGAGCCTGGAATCAGGTGGTTTGAACCACAGATGGGCGCGCCGCCAGCGCTCGCTGAGGGTGTGAATTGGGCTGAACCAGGCAAGGGTGACCGCCAGGGAACGCCAGCCTTGCTTCCCACTGAGGCTTGGTGGAAGGGGGAAACGGTGCAGGGCTCCGGCATCAGCGCTGAGTGTCCCACCGGAGAGTGCTGTTACTCGTGTGGCTGTGCATTCAAGGATGGGATCAGAGTCCACCAGGCCACAACCAAGGAAACGGCCAAGTTGGTTTCTGAGCTGGCGCTTGTTTTCAGCAGTTTCAAAAAGCTGCTGATAATGGCCACCGGCAACTCCCCAGCGGGCACTGTGAGCAAGCAGAGCTTTCAGCCAGAGGGCATCAGGTACTTCCTGCGGCAATGATGTGCCCTCCGAAGCCGAGGCCCTCAACTCATCAAGAATGGGAACCAGGAGCGCTGCGGCTCGACTCATGAGGGCCGTGGCGTTGCTGGTGCCCACCATCTTTGTTGTGGCATTCAGGTCACCACTTTTAGCTCCAGGCCCCGCCACGCAGTGCCCTGGGGCATTGGAGTGGTCGACGATTTTCAGACTTTGTTGACTTTCGAGAACAGGCTTACGGAGAACCGCCCGACCACCAGGCGCCAGCAGATCAGGCTTCAGGGCACGGCGGTAGCCAGGGCCATGGCGGTTGTAAGGGCTTGGAAAGCCAGCTAAAGCAGAATCAATCCAATAAGGCCCGACCTCGAGGATTCCCTCATCGTGATGGGTAGCAGCCACAGTGAGGCCATTGATCGTCTCAGCTGGAGAAAGGAGGCGCCGATTCCTCGTGTCAGCAGCAATGGATTTCAGGGCAGCTTGCTGTATTTCTTCGAGTGGTTGATTGGCAAGGTCCCCCCACGCTTGATCCATGGGGATGGCTTCTCTAACATTGCCAGCGCTCACAATGAAGAGCACTTTATACTTCCAAGCCAGCCAATCCAGAAGACGTGCCAGTGGGCTTAGGCTATGGAGGAAGGGCCGGTCGCCTATGCCGATGGAGAGGTTGATCACCTTCACGCTTGGCGCAGCAGGTGGTTCGTTACCTTCACCCTCAAGGATGCGCACCACAGCACGGTGGATGAGATCAATAATCAAGACATCATCGGCAACCCTTTCTTCTGGGATTTCACCGCTGTTCAGGGGGGGATGAAAAGGACGCAAGATGGGTCGTACATAAAGGGGCTGGGCCAAAGCTTCTCCTGGCCGATGGAGATCACCCCAAATGATCAGTGAAGCCATGGCGGTTCCATGCCGGCGATATTCGGCCGGGTACTCAGCCTCGATGTCATCTGGATCATCTACGCGCAGCCTGCCTGCCAGGGCTTGATGCTGCTCAAGGGGAAGCCCATCGATCAGTGCTACGAGTGGTTCAGCTGAGGAAGGAGGAGATGTTGAAGTTTTGAAGAAATCCGGTAGCGACTGAGGATTGGAAGTTGGACAGCGAGCGATCATCTGTCCGGTGGCCCGCAGGAATTGAATATTTTCCAATTGGATGAGCTGCAGATCGCGCTCACCGGCAAGAAGGCCATCGACCGCCTGGACAGGCAAGCGAACAGACAAGGCGTGATATCGGATCTCAGTGATCACCGATTCGTAATGCACGGATCCTCCGGCGGCCTCAACCGCTGAGCGCACCTTGGCGGAGGCATTCAAGCGATCTGCCACAGAAGGATAAAAAAAGAGTTCAATTTCGCAGGGAAAATGCTCTCTTTCCCATGTCATCCGATCACGCCAGAAATCAAGAACGCCAGTTTCGTCCAAACGATCTTGCACAGACCAGAAGCGTAAATCGCGCAGCAGGAGGAAGACATCCCCCCACTTTGTATATCCCCTGGGAAGTGAATCTTTGTTTTTCCATAAACGGACAAGTTGTTGAAATGCCGTCTGATTGGTGAACATCAGATAAACCCTCCCTCTATAGGGATGCCGTTCCTCATTCTTGAGAACGAAGAAGTTGTCATCAGCTGGAATGTCTTCTTCGTCAAACTCTGCAAGGAAGCTGAGTCCATCGATCTTGTGAACGGCTTTGTAAAACTCATCGATTGTGCCGGCTGTTTCCAACACCAAAACTTCCTCAGGCTGCAGTCCTGTGGCCGTACTCTGAAGGCGAATGCGCTTGTTTTCAAGTGCGTCAGCCAGTTGATCAATTCGTGGCCCAAGGCGTTGCAGTTGCTCTTGGGCAGACCGAGGTGAGGGGCCACCCCCGCCTCCACCCCTTTTAGATTTGCCTGCTTTGGTGGGTTGGGATAAAAGCAGGAGAGGCCGCTCAGCCATCGTGTCTTACAGGATCATCAATCGAGTTCTTAGACCGTTGCCCCCACTGCTGTAGCCGTTCGGCGACGATGCGGCGCATGTCGGCGGAGGGCATGGTGAGGATGAAACGTCGCTGGATATCGAGGCTGAATTCTTCTAATTCAGAGTAGCTCAGGCCTGCGAGGCGGCGTGCGAGGTGATCGTGGCTATAGGCCAGAGATAGGCCTGTGCGCCGTTCAAAGTTCTGAAACCAGGAGATCCGCTGCTGCTTTCCAGGGGGCGGCAGGTCGAGACGAAGCTGGAAGCGGCGCCAGACAGCGCGATCCAGCAATTCGCTGTGATTGGTGGCGGTGACGACGAGCACATGGGAGGGCAGCTGATCGATCTGAAGCAGGAGGGAACTCACCACCCGTTTGATTTCACCGGTTTCGTGCTGATCGCCGCGCTCCTTTCCAATCACATCAAATTCATCGAAGAAGAGCAAACAGCGCTGGCTGCGGGCCTGGGCAAAGAGCTGAGCCAGGCGCATGGCAGTTTCGCCAAGAAAGCTGCCGATCAGGCTTTCGTAGCGAACCACCAGCAGGGGAACGGCCAGCTCAAAGGCGAGGGCTTCGGCCAGGGTGGTTTTGCCGTTGCCGGGAGGTCCCACCAGAAGAAGTCGGTGGCGTGGCTCGAGGTTATGGGCGCGCAGCAAGTCGGCTCTGTGGTGCTCTTCAATTAGCTCCGAGCAGGCCTGCGAAACGTTGGCTGGAAGGAGCAGATGCTCCAGCCGCCTCTGGGGCCGCAGCTCCAAAAGGAGTTGCGAGGCACCGTTG
>JAYKHK010000075.1:0-9660 GCA_035284785.1 Cyanobacteriota bacterium
GCCCCATGGGATCCGATCCAATAGGCCAAGGGCCCGATCCGGGCCGACCCTTCCAGGTCCAGCTCGGGATAGCCATCAGCCACAGGCGCCACCGCCCGCTTGGCAATCGTTCCCTCCCCAAGCGCCGCGCCTGCCTGGCCACTGCGGTAAACCCGCAAGGTCACCGGGGCCGCCTCCTCATCATCGGCGACGACGAACAGACCGCCACCAAGCGCCAGGGCCGTGGAGGCATTGCAGGGGCCGCTATGGGTCACCACCTGCTCAGCCGCTGCGGCTGCGCAGGGTGGCGTCAGCGTCATGGCCAATCCCCCCAGCAGCAGCAGCAGGGGAAGCCAGCGACGACCCCGCCCATCAGCTTTCTTCAACCCCAAGAGCCAACCTCGGACCCGCCCTGCTCGGCTGAAGCAAACCGCGGCGGCGAAACCTGGGGAGCCCATGGCGGTGCAGGGGGTGACTGACTGCAGGTTGGCGCCGCTCGGCAGCTCGCATTGCATCGCCGCCACAGGCTGAAGGGTTTTTGCCAACCGTCAGCCCAGAAGCTCCGCCACGCTCAGATCCGGCCGGCGCAGCAGGGCAAACACGGTACCGGCATTGCCGCGGCAGAGACGCAGCTCCTGATCCACCACCGTGATGTCCAGCCAGGCCGGGAAGCTTTGTTGCACTTGGCGCAACAGCTTCAGCCGCTGGCCCCCCAGCTTTGGCCCCAGCCAGCCGCCCTCCTGAAAGCGCACGCTCACCCTCTGGCTGGGTTGATCGGGCGCGGCCGGTGGCTCAATGGCGATCGCCGCGCGCACCGCGATGCCCGCCAGATCCCCCAAGGGCCCGGCGAGTCTCAGCAGGTTCATGCCCTGACCCCGCGAGGGGGCGAGCACCTGGAGGTTGGTGATCCAAGCTGCCGTGGCCAGATAGGGCAGGGAGCTGCTGCTCCAGCGCAGCTCCCACACCCCCTCCACCAAGGGCGTGTCGGTGCGCAGATCGGCCGGCTGCTCCCGTTCCACTTGCTCGATCAGCGCCGCAATCCTCTCCCCGCCGCCGCCGCCGCTGCGCAGCAGGGCGATCAGCGCCGTGCGCGGTGAGGCGCCCTCGCTGGCTGGCTCCGGTCCCGGGGCATCGGTGGCTGCGGCGGCTGGGGGAGGGGAGGAGGCCATGGGGATGGGGAGGGCCGCTCGGGGATCAGACCGTTGCGGAGGCTGGGGCCAGGAGCCTGGCACGGCTGGCGCTCAGGGGTGAAAGATCGGCATCCACGCAGGAGCTGCCGTCGTATTCGAAGGGGTTGTCTAAATCGCGAATCAACAGCAACAGATAGGTGAAAGAAGTGAATAGGAAGCAGGAAACCACCAGCACTTCGCTGAACAGTTCTGCCTGGATCAACAGCAGTGCCACCACCGCGCCCACCAGAAAGATCTCCAACATGGCGTAGGCAGGGCCCAGAAAACTTGTGCTGCGACTGATGTGCATGCGGCTGATCAGGCTCCGCACCCGTGCCAGCTCTGCCAGGCAATCTTTAGCGGCTGAGGCTTCGCCCTTGCGCTTCAGTTCAGCGATCAAGGTGTTGATCTCATTGAGGCTGTGCTCGAGTTGCTCTTGGCTGATGGCCTTCCGCAGCCAGCTCTCTGTGTGGGCCAGAAGCTCGGCCAACTTCTGCCGCAGGGGCTCACCGTCGTAGCTGGATTGGGTGGCCGCGCTCAGCTGATTGATGTCGGCCATCGCCTCCACGGCGCTGACCAGTTGCAGCACCATCTCTTCGCTGGCGTTGTAATCCTTCAGGGTGCCGCTCAGCACGAAGGCGATCACGAAGGTGGCTGCTCCAAAGAGGGCGCCGGTGAGGGAGTCGAAGGCCCAGGGTTCCCAGCCCAGCCGATGCATGCCCAGCTTGGCCAGGGCAAAGAGCAAGGTGAATGGCAGAACGGTGAGAAACAGCCGCCACTTGCCCATTGCTCAATCCGACCACACCCAGCCAACCTACCGAAGCAGGCCGGGAAGGCCCCGGGGCTGCCGCTGCATCAGCTGCCGAAGAGCATCTTGCCCAACAAGGCTCCTTCTCGCCCCTGAAATCCCATCAGCCCCCAGCGCACATCCCATGGCGCCTGGCCGTAGAGCTGCACCATGGCAGCCAGCAAATCACGGGGTGCCAGGGTGTTGGTGAGAAAGCCTGTCCATTGCTCCACGGGCAGCTGGAAAAAGGTGTGGAAATGGTGGCGCAGCCGCTCCTCATCAAACCGCATCAACTTCTCCAGGCCAAAGCGAAAGAAGGCGTGCTTCCAGCGCAGTTCCGGGCTCCAAAGACCCGTCCAGGCGGCCTCGGCGAGGGACTGGCCCGTGCGGCCCTGTTCAAGGGCGCTGGCGATGGCATCTGCCAATCCCGGAGCCCGCCGCAGCAAGCTGCCCACCATGTAGCCGGAGGCCGGATGGACCAAGCCACCGGCACCTCCGAAGCCCACCACCCGCTGGCGGAGATCGGGAAGGGGGGGATTCATCGGAAAGAGACAGTGCTCCTCATGCAGCACCTCGCGCACGGTCACACCCCGGTGAGCCAGGCGTTTGTGCAGGCGGGTTTGCAAGGTGGAGAAGGGCAGCGGCGGGGCCAGGGCCAGGGAGGTCTCCTCACAGAAGAAGACCCCATGGCCCAGATCCATGGCATAGAGAAAGGTGGGTGGCTCCAGCCGCTCAGCCTCGCTCAGGTGATCGCTCCGGTAGTCCATGAACACGAATTGCCCCCGGGCGATGGGATCCGCGCTGTAGTGCCCGACGATTCCATAGGCGGCCTGGCCGGCCACGGGGCCATCGCGGCCGCGGCGCACAAAGACTGGTTCATGGCCACTGGCATCCACCACCAGCCGGGCCTGGAACTCCACTCCATTGGCGGTGCTGACGGTGGAGGCAGTCCCGTCATGGCGGATGGCGGTGGCCAGGCCCCTGTGCCAGTGCACATCGGCCCTGGCGCAGCGCCCCAGCCAGTGGGCCTGCAGGGCCGCCTTGTCGAACAGGCCGTAGGGGCGGCCATGGCGGATGAGGCCCTCTGGGGCTGGGTCAGCCGCGGGATCGCCACCGGGGCCGAAGTAGCTGACGGTGTCACTCCAGCGGTGGGAGAGGAGATGTGCCAGGCCCAGGGCATCCACCTCTTCGGCCCAGATGCCATAGGTGTTCCCCCAGGGGGTGGCTGGATCAAGGGGTGCGAGGGCGGCCACGGCCAACCCCCGCTCCCCCAGTTCCGCAGCGATGGCCAGGGCGGCTGGCCCCGCGCCGATCACGAGCCCATCCCCGCTCCATCCCCGCTTGTCTTCGCCGGTTTGCACGCGCTCTAGCTCAGGCTTTCCATGTCATCCTCCCCCCCCTTGGAGTCTGGCGGCCCTGGCCGTTTGGCGCCCATCGTCTCCTCCCACCGCTGCAGAGCCGCTCCGATCGCCTGCAAGCGCGCGGCCAAGCCGGGGCCGTGGGGGCAGGGATCACTGCGGCATTGGCTGCGGGCCTGCACCAGGTCTCCCAGCAGGGAGAGGTGCTCGTGCACCGATTCCCGTTCGAGCGGGGTGTTGCGAACGTTGGCGAACACATCCAGGTAGGCCTCCTCGATCTCCTTGGCCGCAGCGTCTCCGCTAGGGCCCTCGGCCGCCAGTCGGCGGTCGAGCAGCCCCCTGGCCAACAGGGCATCGGCTACGGCCACACGACTCCAAAAGGAGTGATCGCGCGGGAGGGTGCTGCGCAACTCTTCAACGAGGGTCTGGGCCTCCTGGATGGCTTCGCTGTTGGTCGGTTCGCTCAGCCCGCGCACCGCCTCCAGGGCCAGTCGATTGAGTTGGTTGGCAACGCCCTGATCGCTGGCCAGGCTGTAGGCCTCGATGCTCGCG
The DNA here is from genome assembly GCA_035284785.1 of Cyanobacteriota bacterium. Classification (GTDB taxonomy): domain Bacteria; phylum Cyanobacteriota; class Cyanobacteriia; order PCC-6307; family Cyanobiaceae; genus Cyanobium. The sequence continues at coordinate 3,846 of JAYKHK010000075.1, forward strand.
TTCAACGGCTCCATCACGCTGTCGAGTCCCTTCTTGCCCATGGGTTGGGCGGAGCGGCTGAGGGCCCGAGCGCGCAGGGCGGCCAGCCGCTTGTACGCGCTGCCCAACAGGGACTGCCACTCTCCGGGAGGCCCTGCGGCCTGCTCGCCGGTGGCTTCCTTGGTGGCCGAGGAGACGATCTGGATCAGCGCCTTGAGGCGTTCGATGCCCTTCTCCACCCTGGCTTCATCGTTGTTGCGCTCCCCCAATCGGGCATCCAGGTTGGCGAGTTGCTCCATGGCGCGAACGGGAAGCCCATCGCTGCCTTGATGGCTGCGAATGGCGGCGAGGTAATGGCGGCAGGCCTCCTCCCAGAGCGCACCTCCAAACGCGGCGTAGACATCGGCCACGGCCACGGCCACCTCCGCGCTGCCCAGCCAGGACGGCGGGACGTCGTCCAGGAGACGGCGCAACTCCTCTTGGAGGGAATCAGCAGCTCCCTCATGGCTGTCGCCATGGCCGATGCGCACCTCCAGCTGCTTGAGTCGATCGATCAACTCCATGCAGGTGACCGGCGTCCAGCGTGCCAAGTCCTCCGGGGAGGGGCCGCTGCCATCGACGGGAGCCATGTCCGATGTCTCCAGCTGATAGGCCGGATCGCCATAGGCCTGGTAGGCGCCCCAGGTGTTGCTGGCGGGCACGGCGGCATGGGCCTCCTTGCGGGCCAGGAAGACGGCCTCCCCAAACCGCCGGCCGTTGAGCATGGCGGTGTAAAACACCTCCGCAAACACCAGGGCGGCCTGGTCGTCCACCGCCCAGCCGCAGGCCACAACGGCCCGCACCCCCATCTCGATCAGCTGCCTGGCCACACTGGCCGCCAGTCGGTTGAACGCCACCGGTTCCCGCTTCACGGTGCCCAGGTGGCAGCAATTGAGAAACACCAGATCGGGCACCACCTCCATGGCTTCAATCTCGGCGGCGGTGATCAGGATGCCGCCGGAGAGCACCACACCGCTGCGCCGGTCGCCCTGGCGGGTGGGGTGCTCATAGATGCCGTGGCCAGCGATGTGGAGCACCCGATAGGGCTGTTGATACAGCTTGTTGATCACATCCACGCCGTTCTCCTCCTCGATGGAGCACTGGCAGCTGTAGGAGTCAGCCAGGAGGGTGAGCACCTTCTCCGCTTCCATGCGGGCTCCATCGAGGCTGGCCAGGCCTGTGGAGCCTTTGGGCCCCTCGCCGACAAACACGTTGAAGAAGCCTGCGCTGCTTGGGTTGCCAATCACATAGGCGCTGCGGCTGGTGGCCTGCCGCACCCGGGGACGAAAGCGGGGAGCCTGGAGCTGGCGCACCATGGCCATCGAGAGAGCCAGAGGTTTGCTGTCGGCCAGCAGCAGCTCCCAGGGCAGATTTGTGGTGGTGTCATCGAGCACCATCACCAGTTGCTCCAGGCCGCGGGCCAGCTCCTTGAAGGCGGAGGGCACCAGGAGTTGAAACAGCGTGCGGGAGAGGTCTTCGCTGTAGGTGGGGTTTTGGATGGAAGCCTCCAAGAGCTTCTCCACCAATCCGCTTTGGCGTTGTTGCTGGAGGGTTTCGGCCCGGGCCCGCTCTCCAAGGAAGGAAAAGCTCAATTGGTTGGCCAGTTGCACGCCCGGGCGTCCCTGCTCAGATGTCGCGGGGGGGGGGCTAGAGCGAGCCGTGGCGTCAGTTGGGGAGGCTCCATTGGCGAGGTTGGCCTCCGCGTTGGTGACGATCAGCCGCGGCCAATAACCGGTTTCCTGGGCCGCATCCAGCCGGTGCCGCCATCCCTTGCCAAACTGCAACTCCGGCTCGATGGTGAGGCGTTTTCGATCCTGGCGGTTGAGCTTCCCCTCGAGCACCCTGAGGGAGCGGGTGGCGGTGATGGCGGTGTCGAGATAAACCTCCAAGAGTTGCAATCGGCCAACCCGTAGCGAAACCTTCGGAAAGGCTTTGCTGAATTGCTCATTGGCCGCCATCACCCCCTCCACCAAGGCCGCCAACGAGTCCTCGATGTGGATCTCATTGGTGGAGTTTTGCCCGATCAAGAGGGAGGCCAACCCCACCTCTGGTTGCAGTTGCGCCGTGCCCTCCGCCCGATCCAGAATCTGAAGCAGGTAGCGCAGGGTTCCCACCCGCACGGCCTCGGCCAGGGCAATCGAGGAGAGATCGCCCAATTTGCCCAACCCAATCACGACGGCGCCGCGACAGCTGCCCTGGTGCAACTCTCGGTTGCTTCGTGACATCAACACCACCGTGGTGGTTCCCCGCGGACCGGCGTACAGCCCCAAGCGATTGCGGATGCTGAGCTCGCCGGCCACGATGTCGCGGTCGATCAGGGCTTCGGCTGCGGCAATGGGGTCATTCTCGTAATGCCCCACCATCAGAGGTTGGCTGACGTAGCGCAGGTCCATGGCATGGCAGGACACGTGCAGGGGAGCAGACTCCCGCTCGCTCCCCTGCGCTGGGCCCGCAGATGGGTTGGCCATGGGTTGGGGATCTCAGGCGAGGATGGTGGAGGAGAGGGTGGACTTGGTGCCCACCAGTTGGGGTTTTTGGGGGTAGTTGGTGGAGGGCAAGGATCGGCGGATGGCAGCGTGCCAGTCGCGGTAGGTGGCTGTGGGCGGCAGTGTTTTGAGGGCCCGCAGGGCGTAGTAGGTGAAGGCGCCGTTGGGACGGTTGCTGAAGTTGGCGTCGTAGCTGTAGTGGTCTGGCCCCTCTTCGCAACCGGCCATCAGCAGGTCGCCTGCGCTCTTCACCACGCCGGCCCAGGGGGAGAACACCTGGTTGATCGGCAGGGTGGTGATGGGCCTGCCGCCAGCGCCCTTGGGCAGCTGATCTTCCGGTAGCCAGTTGGCCAAGGGCAGGTAGCGGATGCGGGGGGCATCGGCCGCATCGGGATCGGTGGGGGCGTTACGGGTGACGGTGCCAGAGTGGCAGCTGTCAGAGATGAGAATCAACCGCACTCCCGCGGCACGTTTGCCAAAAAGCTCATGGATCTCGTCATCAAGAAGCACATTGCCTTGATGGATGTCGTAAGGACAGAGCGCCTCGTCGTAGCCGTCAATTTCATCGCCGCTGGTGTCCGGTGCCAAGGTGCCGTGGCCGGAGAAGGTGATGGTGACGGTGTCACCGCTTTTCGCGCCGCTGATCAGCTGGTCAAAGGCGGCCACAAGAGCAGCTTTCGTGGCCTGACTGTCGAGCAGCTTGCTCACTGCGAAGCCCCGCGCCGACAGGGTCGAGGCCCAATCATTGGCATCGTTCACACAGCCGCGCAGGTCGCTGCCGGTGCCTGGATAGTCGTTGATCCCGATGCAGAGAGCGGTTTTCGCCATGGGGCAGGGAGAGGCTGGATTCAGGCTATGCAGCGCTGTTTGCCTCGTTTGCGATGGCTACAAAACTTTGGCTCGACCTGTTGGCAAGGCTGAAGATCTCGCCACCCGGAATTCAACCGCCACCTCCCCATTCGATCGGGAGTGTGGCGGCCGCTTGCTCACTCGGATGGCTCTTGCTCCCCGTCCTCTTCTGAAAGGTCCTCAGCCGTGTTGTCTAGGTTTGGATCTGCCAAGAGCTCCGCATCTGCTTCTGTCGGCACCTCAGCGTTTGCCGCGGCTTCTTCCTCCGCCTCGGCCGCGGCTGGGGGCACCAGCACCACTTCAGTGAGCCGATCGCCCGCATCCAGGCGCTGAAGGCGCACCCCCGTGGCCGCCCGTGACTGTTGAGGCACGGCATCGGATTGCATCCGCACGATGACGCCCCGCTCACTCACCAGCAACAGTTCCTCTCCGGCTCCGAGCACCTTCAGACCCACCAGCACATCTCCCTCCCTGCGGAAGCGGATCGCCCGCAGACCCATGCCCGCCCGCTTCTGCAGCCTGAATTGCTGGACGGGCACCCGTTTGCCCAGTCCGCTGGCGCTGGCCACAAGCACCCAGGGACCTTCACTGCTGATCACCTCCTCCCCTTCACCGTCCTCCTCGGCGCCGACCTCCGCTACGCGATCCGCGAGTTCAGCCGGAAGCACATCCATGCTCACCAGCCGATCGCCATCGCGGAGATTCATGGAGCGCACCCCCCGGGCGGTCCGGCCGAGGGGGCGCAGCTCTTCATCGCTGAGCCGAAAGTGAATGGTCATGCCCTTCAGCGAGCCGATCAACACGCTGTCGCCAGGCAGGGCCAGACGCACCCAGCGCAGGGCATCCCCCTCCTCCAGGGAGATGGCGATCAGGCCATTGACGCGGATGTTGGCAAAGGCGGAGAGGGTGGTGCGCTTGATGTAGCCCTTGCTGGTGAGCATCAGCAATTGCTCCTCTGCGCCGAAGGTGCTCACCGCCAGCAAGGAGGTGATCGCCTCTTCCCGTGGAATCGGCAACAGCTGCACAATGGGCGTGCCCTTGGCGGTGCGGCTGCAGATGGGGGCTCGGTAGGCGGGCAAGGAGTACACCACACCCCGATCGCTGAAGAGCAACAGGGCGTCATGGTCGTTGCAGCTGATGAACAGCTTCACGGCCTCTTCGCCTTGGGAGCGTGTGCCGGCCTTCCCTCGCGTGCCGCGGCTTGTGGCTTCGAATTCGCTCACGGGCATGCGCTTGAGGTAGCCGGTTTCGGTGAGCAGCACCACCGAGCGCTCGTTGGCGATCAAGTCGATGTCTTCGAGACCACCCTCGAGATCGAGAATCTCCGTGCGGCGGGGGGAGTCGTATTTGGTGCGGATCGCCTGCAGTTCTTCGCTGATCAGGCCAAACACCCGTTCGCGGCGATTCAGGATGTCCGTGTAGTCAGCGATTTTGGCCAACAGATCCTCGTGCTCGAGCCGGATCTTGTCCGCCTCCAGGGCCGTGAGCCTGCGCAGCTGCATTTGCAGGATGGCATCGGCCTGGGCTTCGCTCAGGGCAAACTCCGCCATCAGCTGCTCTCGGGCGGTGGCCGTGTCAGCGGCGGCCCGGATCAGGGCGATGATGGCATCAAGATTGTCGAGGGCAATCAGCAGGCCGAGAAGGATGTGATCCCGCTCCTCGGCCTTGCGCAGCAGGTAGCGGGTGCGGCGTTCGATCGTCTCGACCCGAAAGTCGAGAAACACCTGCAGCATCTTGCGCAGGGTGAGCAGAATCGGCTCATTGCCCACCAGCGCAAGCATGTAGGCATTGAAGTTGCTCTGCAGTGGGGTCAGCTTGAACAGGTTGTTCAGCACCACTTGGGGATAGGCGTCGCGGCGCAGTTCGATCACGATGCGCATGCCGTCGCGATCGCTCTCATCGCGGATGTCGGCGATGCCCTCCAGCTTCTTGTCGTTCACCAGCTCGGCGATGCGCTCGATCAGGGCCGCCTTGTTGGTCTGGTAGGGCAGTTCGTTGATGATCACCGCATCCCGATCGGGCCTGCCCGGAGCCTCGATGGTTTCAATCTTGGCCACCCCCCGCATCGTCACCGATCCACGGCCGGTGAGATACATCTCCCGAATGCCGCTGCGGCCGAGGATCTGCCCGCCGGTTGGGAAGTCGGGCCCGCTGATGTAGGCCATCAGGCCACGATCATCAAGATCGGGGTTGGCGATGAGGGCCTGCAGACCGTCCAGCAGCTCCCCCAGGTTGTGGGGTGGAATGTTGGTGGCCATGCCCACGGCGATGCCCGTGGAGCCGTTGAGCAGGAGCTGGGGGATGCGGGCGGGCATCACGGTGGGCTCCTGCTGGGAGCCATCAAAGTTGTCGATGAAATCGACGGTTTCGCTCTCGATGTCTTCCAGCAGGCTGTCGGTGGTGAGGGCCTGCAGGCGCGATTCGGTGTAGCGCATGGCGGCCGGTGGGTCGTTGTCCACCGA
>JAYKHK010000076.1:0-5280 GCA_035284785.1 Cyanobacteriota bacterium
GGGGCAGCCTGCAGGATCCGGCGATGCCGGCCCTGATCGCGGCGGCTGGATGCCCCTATGTGCTGATGCACAGCCGCGGCGACAGCCGTTCGATGGATCAACACGCCACCTACGCCGATGTGGTGGCGGAGGTCCGCGATGAACTCCAGGCCGCCACGGAGCAGGCCCTGGCCGCGGGCGTCCGCCCCGAGCAGATCCTTTGGGATCCTGGCCTGGGCTTTGCCAAGACCACCTCACAAAACCTCGAGCTGCTGCGGCGTTTGGGCGAGCTGTGCGCCGCCGGCTTCCCCTTGCTCGTTGGCCCCTCCCGCAAACGCTTCATCGGCGCCGTGCTCGACGAACCGCGCCCGCGCGCCCGGCTGTGGGGAACGGCGGCGGTTTGCGCCCTGGCGGTGAGTCGCGGCGCAGCGGTGTTGCGCGTGCATGATGTGGGGCCGATCGTGCAGGTGGCTCGCATGGCCGAGGCCGTGGGCACCTGATGCGTCTTCTGCACACCTCGGATTGGCACCTGGGCCGCTCCTTCCATGGGGCCTCCCTGCTTGAGGAGCAGGCGCAGGCCATGGCGCGCATCGTGGAGCTGGCGCGGGAGGGGTCGGTGGATGCCGTGCTGATCGCCGGCGACATCTACGACCGAGCCATCCCACCGGCCGAAGCCGTGCAGCTGTTCAATGACAGCCTCGCCCAGCTGCGGGGCCATGGCGCCGCGGTGATCGCCATCGCCGGCAACCATGATTCCCATGTGCGCGTTTCGGTCTACGACCCCCTGCTCGCCTCCCTCGGGGTGTCGATCCGTGGCGATGTGCGTCGCTCCGCTGAACCCGTGGTGGTGACCCCGCGGCTGGGGGGATCTCCGGTGGCGATCTATCCGCTGCCCTATTTGGATCCCACGGTGGATGGCCCCGCCCTGGCGGACCCTGCCTCGCCCATCGAGGCAAGCCAAGCCGATGCAGCCAACGCCCCCCCAACCCAGCGGCTGCGCCACGAGGATGTCACCCGGCAGGCCCTGGCGCGCATCCGCCGGGATCTGCAAAGTCGGCCCCAACACCGCTCGGTGCTGCTCGCCCACACCTTCGTGGCGGGCGGCGACAGCTGCGAATCGGAGCGGGAGCTCACGGTGGGCAATGTGGATCGGGTGAGCGTGGAGGCGTTCGCCGGCTTTGATCTGGTGGCTCTGGGCCATCTGCACCGCTGCCAAGAGCTGGACGGCCCCCGGCTGGCCTATTGCGGCTCCCCCCTGCCCTACTCCTTCTCTGAAGAGCGGCACTGCAAATCGGTGCGCCTGATCGAGCTCAGCCCCACGGGCGCTCCAACGGTGGAGCTGGTGCCTCTCCAGGTGGGGCGACCCCTGCAAACCATCGAAGGCCCGATCGAGCGCCTGCTCGCCGATCCGGCGTTGCAGAGCGCCGAAGCCGCCAAGGTGCGGGTGATCCTCACCGATGAGGCCTTGCCACTGCAGGCCAAGGCGCGCCTGCAGCGCCGCTTCCCCCACATCGCTGAGCTGCGCCACCAGCCGCCAGCTCTGGATCGCTCCTCCCTCAGCGCCCGCCACGAGCAGGTGCGGCAAGCCTCCTCCCCATTGGATCTGACGGCAGCCTTTTTTCGTGATCAGCAGGGGCGAGAGGCCAACCCGGCCGAAGCCAAGCTGCTGCGCCAGGCCTTGGAAGCCGCTCGCCAGGGCGAGGAGCGATGAGGCCCCATCTCCTGCGCATCGAGGCGTTCGGCCCCTACGCCGACCCGCTTGAGATCAGCTTCGACGCCTTGAGCCAGGAGGGGCTGTTTCTGATTCACGGCAGCACCGGCGCCGGCAAAACCTTCCTGCTCGACGCGCTCTGCTTCGCCCTCTATGGCGAGGTGTCAGGGGACCGCAATGTGAAGGGGCTGAAATCGGATCACGCCGCTCCAGGCGCCGTGCCACGGGTGAGCCTGGAGTTTTCGTCCGGGGGCCTGCGCTACGCGGTGGAGCGCTGCCCGGCCCACAGCGCCCCGAAAAGCCGCGGTGGCGGCATCACCGACAAACCCCCGACGGCCGTCCTGTTTCGACTCCACGAGCAGCAAAAGCAGCCCCTTGCCAGCCGCGCCACGGAGGTGAGCCGGGAGGTGGAGCGGCTGGTGGGACTGAATGCGACGCAATTTCGCCAGGTGATCCTGCTGCCCCAGGGAAAATTCGCCGAGGTGTTGCGCGCCCGCGCCGAAGAGCGCGAAACCCTCCTCAAAACCCTCTTCAACACGGTGCTGTTTGAACGGGCCGGGCAGTGGCTGGAAGAGAAAAATCGCGAGGCACGCCAAGCGCTGGCGGAAGTGAGCCGAGGCCAGGAGGTGTTGCGCCAGCAGGCCGCGCAAGAGTGGAGCCCCTACCAAAGCGAGGAGGATCCGGGCAGCTTGCCTGCGGATCAGGCCGCCCTCGATGCGCTGGAGCTGCGCATCCAGCTGGTCTGCGAGGCGGCCGCCAGCCAGCTTCAGTGCGCCAGCGCAGCCCTGGAGGCGGCCCAGCGGTTGAAAAAGGAGACCGACATGCAGCAGGACCGCTGGAGCCGCCGAGCCAGCGCCGCTTCCAGATTGGCGGAGCTGGAGGCCAAGGCCAACGTGGTGGAGGAGTTTCGCCAGCGCTGGCAAGCGGCGGAGCGGGCGGAAGCCCTGCGGCCCAGCCTGGAGGCCGAGCGCTCCGCCCGCGAGGCCTTCACAACCTTGCAGGTGCGGATCCAATCCCAGCTGGGCGAGGCCATTCGGGCCCGCGACGGCGCCCGGGCGCTGCCGCAGGCGGTGGCGCTTCTCGATCTGAAGACGATGCCCGGCTCAGGAGAGCTCAGTGGCGCCGCCAGTGCGCTGGCCGCGCGTCGGGCGGAAGTGGGGGCACTGCTGCACAAGGCCAAGGAGGCTGACGGCGAGCGGAGCAAAGCCCGGGAATGGGCCTTGCAGCTGCAAGGGGTGGCCGCCAGCCTGGCGCAAGCCCAGGCCACCATCGAGAGCCGGCAACGGGAGCGGCAGGCCGCCATCGACGCCTGCCATCAAGCCCGCACGGCACGGGATCAGCTCAACGGGCTGCAGCGGGCCGCAGAGGAGGCCCGGCGGCAGGCCCAGGCGGCGGCGGCACTCGCACCAGCCGCGTGCAAAGAGAGGGAGGCGATCGCCGCCCTGAACCATTCGGAAGCCTTGCTCAACAACAGAACCGCTGCCCTGCTTGAACTCCGCCAACAACAGATCAGTGGGATGGCAGCCCAGCTGGCCGAGGGGTTGGTGGCAGGCCATCCCTGCCCCGTCTGCGGGGCAACCTCCCATCCGGCACCCAGCAAGGCCGATGGCCCAGTAGTCGGGGAGGGGGAGATCAACGCCGCCGAGCAAGAGGTGAACGCTGCCAGCCATGCGGCACGGGAGGCAGCCACGGCCGTTGCGGCAGCCAGGGCCGAGCGACAGGCGCTGATCGAGAAAGCCGGCCCTGCCGCGACGACGCCAGAGGCGGCGCAGGCGCTCGCCAGGGATGCCCTCGTCGCCTTCGAAACAGCGAAGGCCAAAGCCAAAGCCGTGGAGGCGCTGGAGCAGGCGATCACAGCGCACGAGCAAACCCTCAAGCAGGCTGTGGAGGGCCAGCAAGCCGCCACCACCCAGTTGGCCCTGCTGCAAACCGCCGTCAGGGACGCCGATGCACGGGCCGCTGCACTCCAGGCGGAGATCGATCAGGAGCTTGGGATCGGCATCGATCCCAAGGCGGTGTTGGAGGCGTTTGAGCCCCTGGAGATCTCCCTGAAGGAGCTGAACTCCAGCTGCCAAGACCAAGGCATGGCGCTGAGCCGCTTGGAAGAGGCCTCCGCCAGGTTGATGCAGGATCTCGCCGATTCAGCCTTTGCCGATGGGCAGGCCGTGGAGGCTGCTCTCCAGGAGCCGGCCCTGCGTCAACGCACGGCTGAGCGAATCCAAGCCTATGAACAGGAAGTGATTCAGCTGCGAGGGGTGTTGAGCTCAGCGGAATTCGCGGAGCTGTCTGAGCAACCTCCCGATGTCGTGCAGGCAGAAGCGGCTCTGGCAGCAGCCGATGCGGCTCGGCTCAAGGCCCTCGAGCGGCTGAGCGAGGCCCGGGGGAGCAAACAGGACATCGCCAGGCTCGCAGCGGAACACAGGTCAGTCGAGGAGGCAGCCCATCGGCTGCAACAGGAGGCCGAGTTGCTGAAGGCCGTCAGCGAGCGCTGCCTGGGCAAAGCCCCCCCCTACATTTCTCTGCAGCGCTGGGTGCTCTCCGCCTACCTCGAGGAGATCTGCGGTTACGCCAATCAGCGACTCGACCTGATGACCTCCGGTCGCTACCAGCTGCGGCTGAGCGATGAAGGCGGACGGGGCGGACGGCAGGCGGGGCTGGGACTGAGGGTGCTGGATGCCTACACCGGGGAGGAACGGGAGGTGAGCAGCCTCTCCGGCGGCGAAACCTTCCAAGCATCGCTGGCCCTGGCCCTGGCCGTGGCGGACACCGTGGAAGCCCGCTCGGGTGGAATCCACCTGGAGGCCCTGTTCATCGATGAGGGGTTCGGCAGCCTCGATCCAGACAACCTCCAACTGGCCATGGATGAGCTCGACCGACTGAGGGAAGGCGGAAGAATGATCGGAATCATCAGCCACGTCGGCGCCCTCAAAGAGCGCATTCGCGCAGGAATTGAAGTGAGGGCGACGGAGCGGGGCTCCTCCGTGCGCACCGGAATCGGAAGAATCCAGTGAGGGGCCTCCCGCAAAACGCAAGGGGCACCCCTCTTAGCACAGACAGCCGGTAAGGTTGTGATCAGGATCACAACAATCAATTCAAAAACTGGATTCTGAAAACGCAAGAAAAATTCAACAGCGTGTTATTTTTTATTCACGCAACACAGCGCTAAGCCGCACTTCATTGTAATCAGCTGTTCTTTAGTTTTGAGAACACGCGCAAGGGAGTCGTATGTCGTTTGGTTGCAAACAAACATTGAGTTCTTTTCATGGCAAACGTCATTGGCACGCCCTTCAACGACGTCATTGGTCCCTTCTCGTCCTCAGCGGGGGTGAGGGGCGTCCCCACCTCTGGAACTGACACTGTGAATGGGGGAGCCGGGGCGGACACCATGAATGCTGGTGATGGAAGTGACATCTATATTGTTGACAACGTCGGGGATATTGTTCGCGAGAGTTTTGATGATGCCCTCGGCGGCGTTGATACAGTCCTCTCCTCCGTCACCTATTCCCTCTCCCCTGGCACCGCTGGCTCCCAGGGCTTTGGCATCGAAAATCTCACCCTCACAGGCTCTGCAGCCATCAATGCCACGGGCA
>JAYKHK010000077.1:0-4558 GCA_035284785.1 Cyanobacteriota bacterium
CGTCCTGATCGATCCGGTGACCCGCATCGAGGGCCACGCCAAGATCACCCTTCACCTCGATGGGGAAGGGCGCCTCTGCGACACCCGTTTTCATGTGGTGGAATACCGGGGATTTGAGAAATTTTGCGAGGGGCGACCCTTCACGGAGATGGCGGGCATCACAGCTCGCATTTGCGGCATTTGCCCGGTGAGCCATCTGCTCTGCGCCGCCAAGACCGGCGACAAGCTGCTGGCGGTGGGGGTGCCAGAGGCAGCCCAGAAGCTGCGGCGCCTGCTGAATTTGGCCCAGCTCACCCAGAGCCATGCCCTCTCCTTTTTCCATCTGAGCAGCCCGGATTTTTTGCTGGGATGGGAGAGCGATCCGGCTCGCCGCAACGTGTTTGGCTTGATGGCGGCCGATCCTGATCTGGCCCGCGCCGGGATTCGGCTCAGGCAGTTTGGCCAGCAGATTTTGGAGCTGCTCGGTGGGAGGAAGATCCATTCCGCCTGGGCCGTGCCAGGAGGCGTGCGCACCCCCCTGAGCGAGGAGGCGCGCGACTGGATCCTGGCTGGCTTGCCGGAAGCCCGCGCCACCGCTGAGTTGGCCCTGGGATTGTTCAAAGGCCTCCTGGATGGTCCCCTGCGGCGGGAGCAGGCGGTGTTTGGCTCGTTCCCCAGCCTGTTCATGGGCTTGGTGACCCCGGCAGGGCTGTGGGAGCACATCGACGGGGTGATCCGCTTCCGGGGGGCTGACGGCGCCATCGTGGCCGATGGCCTCAGCGAGGACGATTACGCCACGTTTTTGGGGGAGGCCGTGGAGCCGTGGAGCTACTTGAAATTTCCTTACTACAAACCCCTGGGTTATCCAGAGGGGCTTTATCGGGTTGGTCCTTTGGCTCGCCTGAACGTTTGCGAGTCCATCGGCACCCCCTGGGCGGATCGGGAACTGCTGGACTTTCGCCAGCGGGCCGGTGACGTGGCTCTCTCCAGCTTTGCTTATCACCACGCCCGGCTGGTGGAGATCGTGGCTTGCCTGGAGGCCATAGAGGCTCTGGTGGGGGATGGGGAGCTGCGCACGGGCCGGGTGCGCTCCCGGGCCAGCCTCAACGCCAATGAGGCCGTCGGGGTGAGCGAGGCCCCACGGGGCACCCTCTTTCACCACTACGCCGTCGATGACGAGGGTCTGCTGACGCGCGTGAATCTGATCATCGCCACCGGCCAAAACAATCTGGCGATGAACCGCACCATCCATCAGATCGCCAAGGAGTTTCTCCCCGATCCAGTGCCACCCGATGCCGAGATTCCCGAGGCGATCCTCAACCGCATTGAGGCGGGAATTCGCTGTTTTGATCCCTGCCTCTCCTGCTCCACCCATGCCGCAGGTCAAATGCCTTTGCAGCTGCAGCTGGTGGCCCCCAGTGGCCAGGTGTTGGCGGAGCGGCGGCGCGAGGGCAGTTGAGATGGGGGTGCGGCGTGATCTGCTGATCGGGATCGGCAATCCCCTGCGCGGGGATGATGGCGTGGGGCCCGCCTTGCTCGATGGGCTGGCGGCGGAGCTGGGAGGCTGGCGCACCGCCAGCGCCGAGTTGAAAACCGTGCATCAGCTCACGCCGGAGCTCGCTTTGGCGGTGGTTGGCGCGCAGCGGGTGTTGTTTCTCGATGCCTGCATGGCTTCGCCCTCGGCTGAACCCTGGATCGAAAGGCTTCGGCTCCCGGAGAATCCGGCGGCATCCTCGTGGTTGCTGGGGGGCCACCAGTGGGCCCCCCTCTCCTTGCTGGCCCTGGCGCAAAGCCTTTACGGCTGGCGAGGGGAGGGGTCCCTGCTGCGGGTGCCCGCCTTCGCCTTCCCCCATGGACCAAGCTTTTCCACTCCCCTGCGGCAGGCCTTGCCAAAGGCCAAGCAGCTGATGCATGGCTGGTTGCGGGGCGATGATCGAGACCGGTTGGCTGACGCCTGTGGGTGAGCACCATCACGCCCATCAGGCTCCAGGTTCGCCGTCCGAGGCCGGTCGGGCGTTTCGTTGGAGCATCGTTCTGAACAGCGGCCTCACCGCCCTGCAGTTGGTGATCGGCTTTGGTTTTGGATCGCTGGCCCTGATCGGCGATGCGCTTCACAATCTGGGCGATGTGGTGGGGTTGGCCCTGGGGTGGGGGGCCGAGCGTCTGAGCCGACGCCCTGCCACCGGTCGCTTCACCTATGGCTATGGCCGGAGCACCCACCTGGCCTCCCTGCTCAATGCCCTGCTGATCTTCAGTGCGGGCGTGGTGGTGGTGGTGGAGGCGATCCAGCGCTTTTTCGAGCCTGTGGCCCTGGTCGCCACACCGGTGGCCTGGGCCGCTGTGGCTGGCATTGCCATCAATTTGCTCTCGGCCCGGCTCTTCGGCCATCAACACCATCACGATCTCAACCAGCGGGCTGCGGTGCTGCACTTGCTCACGGATGCCGCCGTTTCCGTGGCGGTGTTGATCAGTGCCCTTCTGGTGGGAGCCACCGGTTGGCTTTGGCTCGATCCGGCCACGGCCCTTGGCGTGGGGGTGGCCGTGATGTGGAGCGCCTGGGGGCTGCTGACGGATGCCTGGGCTCTCAACCTTGATGCCGTGCCGGAGGGGATTGATCTGGCCCTGGTGGAGGCGGAGCTGCTTGGGTTGCCGGGGGTGCTCGCTGTGGACGAACTCCATGTGTGGGGTTTGAGCACCAGCCGAGCCGCTCTCACGGCCCATCTGGTCGTGGATTCCTCTTTCGACAGCAGCCCGGCTCCAGGTGAGAGAGGGAGTCGAGCGGCATTGCTCAACCTGGCCAGGGAACGCCTGATGGCCATGGGGATCCGCAAAACTACGCTGCAACTCGACCAGTTGGAGAGGCCTTCTCAGTCCATGGAGCACCAGCCATGACAGGACTATCCCATCAGGGCTGGACAGCGTTCGGGGCCAGCTTCACAGCCATCACCTTGGCGGAGCTGGGGGACAAGACCTTTTTCATGGCTCTGATCCTCGCCGCTCGTCACCGGGCACGCGATGTGTTTGTCGGGGCCTTTCTCGCCCTGGCTGCCGTCACCCTGCTCTCCTTGGGCATGGGCTACGGCCTGCGCGAATTGCTCCCTGCGTCTGTGGTGCCCTGGCTGGCGGCGGCCTTGTTTCTGGGCTTCGGAGTGAAGCTTCTCTGGGATGCCCAGGGCATGTCTGCCGAGCAGGCCCAGGAGGAGGAAAAAGATGCCGAGGAGGCGATCGACAAGGCTGAGCGTCAGCGATCCATTCGCACGGCCGGGGCGGTGATTTGGGAGGCTTTTGTCCTGGTGTTTCTTGCGGAATTGGGGGATCGCACGCAATTCACCACGATCTTTTTGGCCACCGCCCCGGCGTTCACCTTTGCAGGTTTGCTGGCGGGCACTCTGGCGGGTCATGCCCTTGTGACTGGACTGGCGGTGGGGGCTGGCAAGTGGATCGGCGGCCGCTTGAGCGAACAGGTTCTTTATCGGCTCAGCGGCGGCCTCTTTCTTGCGTTTGGCTTGGTGGCGCTACAACAGGCGCTTCGCTGAGGCCATGGCCATGCCCCGCCCCTATCAACCGTCTCTGCTGCGGCTCCTCCATGGAGCCACTGCTCTGTTGGCGTTGGGGGCTTGGTGCAGCGGTCTGATGGTGTACAGCCGCTTTGATGGCCGTTGGGGTCGGCTTCCTTTTGCTCTCGGTGGTGAGTGGATTGACATCCACGGCACTGTGGCGGTGTTGCTGTGGCCGGTGGCGCTGATCTTTGCCGGCTATGCCCTCACCCTCGGTCGTCAGCGCCTGCGGCACCCTGCCAACGCCATTGCCTTGCTGGCCCTTGCCTTGGCCGTGGGCAGCGGCAAGCTGATGCAGGAAGACTGGTTGCGAGACGGGGAGCTCAACCACGCGGTGTACAGCCTTCATTTGCTGGCCTGGCTGGCGGTGGCCGGAGCAGGGCTCTCCCACGTGGGAGCCATTTTGGCCAGAGGTGGATGGCCCTTGGCCCGTTCCATGGTGAGCTTGCGGGTGCGCGCTCAGGATGGGCCGGGCGACTGGTGGGGGCAACTGCGACGCCACTTGACTCGATGAGCTTTGGGCGGAGTTGCGTTCAGCTTTGGTTGGTCGGCTGTCGCGATCCTGGCGGGCTAACCGAGACCAGTGCCGTTGTCCAGCTGTTGCTGGCTACCGGGGTTGTCCAGCTCGAACTCAAGAAGATCCTGGGCCACCAGGAGAAGGGCGACACCCATCAGGGCGAGGGCTTCGCCACGGTGGTTGTCCCCCGTGAGCTCAAGGGTGCGGGCGGTCTGCAGGTGCTGGGGCCAGGTCAGTCGCATGCCGCCATTGGAGGAAGCTCTGATGATAGTGATACGAAACGTTAATCAATCGCCGTGGCTTCATACTCCGAAATACTGACAGAGGCCTGTCCCCGTAGTCGTGACTACCGGACCGCCGCAAATTCAGGGTAATTTAAATTTGTGACTACTCGTTGACAAGACGCCATGGGTGACTCTCTTGCTCCATCGCTATCGATGGAACTTTCGATCGGCCAGCAATTTGAGATTGAGCGTTTCAGTCGGGCCATCGATGCAACGGCCGA
>JAYKHK010000078.1:0-13388 GCA_035284785.1 Cyanobacteriota bacterium
ACCCCATTGTCCCTCCACCGTAAGCTTCTGGACTGGCGTTGTTGTGCCAATGCCCACTTTTCCTGAGGTTGAAAGGGCCCCTAGAACTGTCAGGTCTGTATCAACCCGCATGCTCCCACCCACATGCAGTTTGGCGGCAGGTGTTTTCGTGGCAATCCCCACATTGCCGGAGGGCATCAGGGCCAGGTGGTCGTCTCCATCGTTGTCAATGCCAATCGTGAGCAGGCCGGCCTGGCTATTGGGAAGTGCGGGATTCTTATCTCGATACTCGATGTAGGCAAAATCGTTGCCCCGGTCCACCTTGCTCCGGAACACAATGCTGCTGGCGCCACCGGAATCCTCGTGGTCAATCAGCAGGCTGCCTGAGTTGGCCCCGGCGGGGCTGCCGTTCGCCTCGCACACCGTCAGCCTGGCTGTGGGGCTCGTTGTTCCCACCCCCACATGGCCGCTCGTTCCTTCCAGAACCAAGGCCGATGCCCCAGCCTGGTTGGTGAAGCCAAGCCCCGGTTTGTCGATGCCGCCGATCAACTGCATCTGCCAAGCCGTCCAGTCGGCATCCGGGCTGGCGTAGAGGCGCAGCACGGCCTGATCCTGCTTCTGTCGCACCAGCCCCAGCGGTTGATCCGGCAGTTTGACCACCCCGTCATCGGCCAGGTTGAGGCTGGCGTTGATCAGATCGGCGAAATCCTTCTCCGTGGGGATCGCGTGGCGCACGAAGCGGTTGCGCAGGGCTTGGCGGCTTTGGGTTGTGGGGGCTGGCATGGCGGAATCAGAAAGAGGCGAAAAGGGTCAACGGCAAGGAAAAGGTTCAGGCCACCTGGAAATCGAGCTCGATGCGCATCGTGTTGATGCCGATCAGCGACGCCACAGTGGTGCTGGTGGAGACCAGCTCGATCAGGTGGTGCGGAGCGGCAATCAGCAGCACATCGGGCCCGGGAGCTTGCAGCAGCACCTCGCTGATGGTCTCCTGACCATCCAGCCGCAGGGGATTGCCGCTCGGATCCACCAGGAACAGCCGCAACCGCTCCAGGTAGGCCACAAACGGCAGGGCATCGATGGCCACCGCCACATCGCTGGCCCGCACCTCTCCGCCCAGATGCACCTCGGCGCTGGCGTCGAAACACCAGGGCGACAACACCCGCAACACCGCTTGGCGCAGCTCGCGCTCCGCGTGGACGGGATCCACACCCTCCCGCAGGCACACCCACAGCTGCGCCATCACATGCATGTAGGTGGCATTGCGCACCACCGGTGCGGCCTCCGCCGGGCAGCGCTGGCGCAGGTGCTGCTCCATCGCGGCCAGCAGATCCGCCGGCGCGCCCGGCGCATACAGGTTGCGGGGCACCTGCTCGCGCAGATTGGGCACCACCACCACCGTCAGCGGTTGGCCCTCGCGAGCCGGCTGGCACACCACCGTGTGCAGCTGGCTGGCGAACGCCTCCCACAGCAGCCGCTCGTAATCCCAGCCGGCCAGGGCCCGGCCCTTGTGGCGCAGCCGCTCCGCCGCCCGCATCCACAGCGCCGCCTCCGTTTCGGCGGTCCGCCCCAGGCGGGAGCTGAAGGGCTGCTGAATCGCCGCGATCCCTGGCGGCATCTCCTCCAGTGCCGTGATGCTGTGGGGCGCCAGGGGCTGGGGGATGGCACCACCGGCGGCTTCCGCCGCTTCCTCCTCGCCATCCTCGGCGCTGGGCGGCATCGCTTCCGCTTCCACCGCCTGGCTCTGGATCGCCAGCAGGGTGGCGTAGGCCTCCAGCGGGCCCCGCAGGCAGGCCCGGATCCACAGTCGCTCCGGCGCCTCCTCCGGCAGGCTGAAGCGCAGCAGGCCCGATTGCAGCAGGCCCGCGGTGCCGTCCTCCCCCACCGGCAGCGGCCGCCACTGCCAGCCCTGCCGCACCTCCCACACCACCGCCGGGGTGGGCCGCGCTCCGCGGGCGCTGCCGGCCGCCAGCTCAAACGCCAGCGACACGGGCAGCCCCGGCCGGACTCCCTCCAGCTCCAGCCACAGCTCGCCCGGGTGGGGATGGCTGGGGAGCAGCTCCGGTGCCGCCCTCGCGATCGCCGCATCGTCTGGCTTCGCCGCTGGCGGCGGCAGCGCCAAGGGCTCCTCCTCGCCGAAGGGATGCACCCGCAACACCTGGCCCGCCGCCGTGACGCCCAAGGCCTGGGAGCGCACGTACCCCACGCTCAAACCTTCCAGCAGGGGCGTGTAGGGCTCGGGCACCGCGTAGGTGGCGGGGTTCACCTCCGTGGCGCCGGCCGCTGTGAGGGCATCGCTGTAGCGCTGTTTCAGGGTGTTTTGCCTGCTGGCCATCGCTTCGGCCATCGCCAGGGCCTGGCGTCCAGCGGTGTCGCTGATCGCCGCGGCCAGCCGCTGCGCCTGGCTGGCCGCCAGGGCGGGGAACAGCCCATGGCCGAAGTCGGTCGGGTTCAGCCGCCAGCACCACACCCGGGCCTGCTCCCGGAGATCCTCCTCGCGCTCCGCCGCCGGGGTCGGCCAAACCATGGCGCTGGGCAGCCGCTCCTCCAAACGACAACTCACCCGCAGCCCATCGGCCGCGCTGCCGCCGCCCGGCCTGGCAAACAGCGGCAGGCCCTTCACCTCCAGGGCGTTGCCGCCTTGGCGCAACCGCAGGCCCAGGTCCATCCGGAAGCTCTGGCCCGTCGCCGGCGCCTCCCCCACCAGCCCCGGCAGGCCCCGGTAGGTCCGGTAGTGGGCGGCCAGATCGGCGGGCAGCTGCTTCCAGGTGCCGTTGAAGCTGATCTCCTCCAGGTCGCCGTCGAGCAGCTCCGGGTGGCTGATGTACAGGCAGCTGCCCACCATCGGGGTGCTGCCGAAGGGAGCGAAGGGCTCGCGGGGATCCACCGCGGTGCCCTCCTGTTGCAGCCGCAAGCCCCGCAGCCCCTCCACCTTCACCCGCAGGCCCGCGCTGGCGAGCCGCAGTCCCTCGAAACCACTGCAGCTGCGCCAGTGCCGTTGGCCCGAGCGCTCCTCCGGGAAGGGGCGCAGCCGCAGCCGCAGCCGGGGCAGCTCCCCGGCCGCCAGTGGCGCCAGGGCTGGATCGGCGGGCGCCAGCCTCAGCGCCAGCTTCAGCTCCCACAGCGGACTGTCGGAGCCCTTCGGATCCGGCAGGCTCGCCTCGGTGATCGGCAGCGCCCACCAGCCCTCCGCCGTGCTCACCTCCACCAGCAGGGCCTGGTTCAAGCCCCAGCCGAGTCGCTCCGGCGAGGCCGGCGCCACGCCGGCGAAGTCGTTCCGCTTCACGGCTCGGGCGCCGGGCGGGGCCTGCAGGGAGGCGAGCAGGGCCGCCGCCGTGCCGCTGACAGTCGTGAAGGCCAGGCTGAGCTCGATCAGGCGGTTGCCCTCCGCCAGGGCCAGCAGCCGGCTGGCCACGCCAAACCCCAGGCCCGCGCCCGGCTCCAGCTGGCTGTCCACCCCATCCCGTTTCGTCCAGAAGCAGGGCTGCAGGGTCTTGCCAGCGGCGAGCGCCTCGGCCCGGATCTCCTGCTCCCGCCCGTGCAACTGGCGCCACTCCAGCCGCTCCAGCTCCGGCGGCTGCTCGCCCGTGGCGGAGCGCTGCGCCCCCTCCAGCAGCGCCACCACCTCGGCCCAGCCGAGGCGCCGCGGGGCTGTGCCCGGATCCTTCAGCAGCCTGGAGAAGCGCTCAAGGTTTCCACGGGCGCTCTCGGCCAGCCACGGGCTGAGCTGCGTCAGGCAGGCGGCGTCGTCCAGGTTGGCCGTGTCAGCCTTCCCAGCGGCCGCGTCTTTGGGCAAGGCCTGAACGGTTTGGCGCAGGAGCTGGCTGAAGGCCGCCGGGCCCTCCCCGCCGTCGCGCCAGCGGTCCCACCGCTGGCGGCGCAGGGTGGCCCAGCGCTCGCGATGGGCCGCCCGCAGCAGATCCCGAATGGCCGCCCAACGCTCGGTGTTGGCCGCCTCCTGCCCCTTCACCTGCTCGGCCAGGCGGCAAAGGCGCTGCAGATCCTCCAGGGGCAGGCCGTAGTGCTGTTCCAGGGCCTCCAGATCGAGGAAGTAGCGCCAGCCGCCGGCGGGGATGCCCGAGGGGAGCGGCGCGACGGTGGCCGCCGCCTCCCCGCTCAGGGGCTCCGGCCAGGGAATCCTGGCGGCATCGGCGCAGTCCCACGCCTTGGCCAGGTTGGCGGCGAAGGCCGGGGAGGAGGAGTTGGGCCCGCCAGGCAGCTGCCAGCTGGGGAGCTGGCGGCGCCGCTTGCCGCAGCGCTCCAGCAGCCAGTTCACCTGCCGCCATTGGGCATCGATGTGCCGCTTCATCCCCATCACCTGCTCAAATGACTGCAGCCGGGCCTGGAACAGGGTTTCCCCACCCCCCTGCAGGGCCGCCGGCCGCATCCGGCAGCTGGGGCTGGTGAGCCACTTGCGCAGCACAACCTGCACCGCCTGCCCATCGCGGTTGACATAGAGGTCGTCGAGGCTGTTCACCTCGCTCAGGCCATCCTCCGTCCAATCAAGCTCTCCGCCCTGCACGCCCAGCAGGCTCACCGTGGCGTTGCGCTGAAAATCGCGGGGATCCTTGAGCGTGCCGTCGCGGAGCAGCTCCTCCACGCCGAGCAGGCGGTTGATCCAGGCCCATTCCGCCGCGGAGCCGGCATCGCTGCGTTGGCGCGCCAGGCGGATCAGTTGCATGAACTCCTGGAGGTCCAGGTGCAGATGGTTTGGGTTGCCATCAATCGAGCAGAACCTCAGCTTCGGCAGCAGCGCACCCAGCTCCTTGCTCGAGCGGCCTGGCCCGCCATAGGCCAGGGTGAGCATCTCATCCAGCCGTTGGGCTGAAAGCGTCTCCTCCTGAATCGACGCCAGGCTGACAACGCCCCGCTCCAGTTGCAGGGAGCGCAGCCGGCTCACCCGCGCCTGGTTGACCGCCAAGTCGCTGAGGGTGCGGTAGCGCCGCTCCCGCCCCTGGTCGTCCTCGCCGGCCCGCAACACGCTGCCTGCTGGCAGCAACAGCGGTGCCGCCCCCTCCGCCAGGGTGAAGGCCACCGTCACCCGATCCGGCTCCCCCGGTTCGGGGGTGAAGCCCAGCTGTTGGTAGTAGTGCCGCAGATGGCGGGCGGGCAGGGCATTGAGCAGCTGGCGCTGGTGGCGCAGCAGGCGGATGAACACCAGCAGCAGGCCGAAGTGGGGCCGGCCGAGCCAGCGCAGCTCGGCGTCGCTGAAGGCCACGGCGGGGTCGGCCGCGCTCCAGAAGCTCGCCATCGCCTCCGGCGTGAGGCTGGGGTGGCAGCAGAACGGCTCCCAGGTGCTCGGCAGCGCCGCCGGGCCGTTGGCCGTGGCCGTGCCGGTGGGGGGTAGCCAACGGAGTTGGCGGCTCAGCTGCTGCACGAAGCGGATCTGCTCCGCATCGCCGCGGTCATCGAGCTGCACCGCCTCCGGATCCGGCGCCTCGCGGCGCCGCGTCTCCGCGGTGGTGCCCCACCCGCGGGTGTCGTCCACAGCCAGCCAGCGACAGAGGGGGTGCTCCATGGCTCAGAGGCTCACCGCCGTGGCTTCGTTGAGATAGAAGGGAAACACCATGTTGAAGCGGGAATTGGTGGTGGGGATCTGGTAGTCGAGGCGGATCAGCAGGGCGCCCGCCAGCTGGGGGTGATGGCTCACGTCCAGATCGAGCAGTTGGATGCGCGGCTCATGCAGCAACACCGCCTCCTCGATCGATGTGCTCAGATTGCTCATCAGCTCCTCATCCACTTCGGCGAAGAGCCACTCCTGCAGCGAGGCGCCATACCTTTCCTGCATCATCCGCTCGCCGCGGCGGGTGGCGAACAGCAGGGCCAGCGATTGCTGGATGTCTTCCTCGTCGCTCACCATCGCCACCTGCGCTCCCCCTGGCGTGAAGGCGGGCGGGAAGCCCCAGCCCGTTCCCAGGAAACCGGAGGATTCCGCCTGGTTCATGGGGCCTCCCCAGTGTCCGACTGCTCACCTGCTTCGACCGGGGAGCTTTGCAGTTGACTGCGGGCCTGGCTCTGCAGGCGGCCCACCAGGCCAAACACGGATTTGAAAGGCTGCTCGCCCAGCGCTTCGAGGATCAGGTTCACATCCGCGACGCTGAGTTCGAGCTGGATCTTGGCGTCGCTCATCGAGTCGGTCATGGGGTGAAGAAAGGTGGGGTTGGCAAAAAGGGCGTTGGCAACGATCGGGCCGGTGGAATCGGAGGGTCGGGCCCCTTGGGCAGCGGCGCAGTGGTGGTCATGGCGTTAGTTGATCTTCACGAGGGCCCCCTTGATTTCCACCAGGGCATCTGCCGCCACAGTGGTCTTGGCACCCCCCTTGAGGTCGAGGCTGGCATCGGCGCTCAGCTCCATCTGGGCGCCCTTCACACTCACCTTTGCGGACCCTTTCGCCTCCAACTGCTGGGCCTTGAGGGTGGTTTTGTTGCCATCCACCAGCACGGCCTTCTCACCTTTGATCGTCACCTCCCCTTTGGCATTGAGGCGGATGTCTTTGCCGGAGCTGAGGGCGATGCCCTGATCGCTGAGCAGGATCTTGTTGTCGTGTTGGTCCTCGATCGTGATCGTTTTCTGCTTGGCATTGATGCAGATGCGGTTCTTGTAGCTGCCGTCCGCATCGCCCGAGTCCGAGGTTTCCAGGGCCAGGGAGGGTGCCCCGTCGTCAAAGACGATGCGCGTGCCCGCCCGGCTCACGATGGCGCGCAGGTTGTTGGCCTTGTCGGGCTCCTGCACAGGCTTGGGGGGTTTGTTCTTGCCGCTGAACATCGCCCCCAGGATCAATGGCTGGCGCGGGTCGTCGTTGAGGAATCCGAGCACCACCTCATCACCCACCTCGGGTCGAAACACGAAGCCGCGTTTGGCGCCCGCGTCCGGCGTCAGCAGCCGGGCCCACAGCTCCCCGGCGGCCTCCCCCGTGTGCGGCAGGCCCACCCGCACCCGCAGCTCGCCCTTCGGATCGACGCGCAACGACTGCACCGTGGCGATCTGCAAGCCGCTGGCCGCGGGCAGCAACCCCGCCGCTGGCATCTCCTGCAGGTCGGGGGAACGGGCGTAGCACTCCGCCGACACACCCAGTCGCAGGTGGGTGTTCCAGCCCTGGATGTTGAACGTGTGGGTGACGCCAGACACCAGCGCCCGGCCATTGAAGCGCTCACCGACCCCTGTGATCTCCACCGTGTCGAGCGGTTTCAAGCTGGCGTTGCCATTCACGGTCACCGTGCCCCGCAGCAGCGACCAGCGCAGCTTGCCCAGCCGGGCATCGGCCCAGCTCTGCAGTTCCTGCGGCGCCGTCGGGGCCCCATGGAACAGGGTGGCCGCTGGAGCCTCCACCGCCTTGGCGAGGGCCTGAGCGCTTTGGTTGCCGATTTGCATGGGTTTGCCCTTGGCCCGCACGGCCTGGCTGCGTTGCAGCGTTCCGCCGTCCCAGCCGCTGACGCTCAGGGAGGCCCATTGCTGGGTGCCATCGAGCTCCAGTTCCAGCTCGCGCGTGTCGTCCAGGCCGTGGTTGAGCACCCGGGCGGGGGTGCCGAGGGCCAGGGGCAGGGCGCTGATGCTGCCCTGGCTGACGCGGATCGCCAACCCCAGCACATCGGCGCGGGACACCAGGAAATCCCAGTCGCTCACATTGAATTGCACCAGCTCCGGGTGGGTGATCGGCGTTGGGGCGATGCGGCCGACGCGCAACCCAGCTGCCTGGATCAGCTTGCGCATCACTTCGCCATCGTTGGTTTGGCTGTAGATGGCGGAGCGGCGGCCCCGGGTGAGCTGGATGGCCCGATCGCTCAGCTGCACGCGCAGGCGACAGCCCTCTCCCGTCGCCGACACCGCGTGGCGGGTGACGATCCCGTCAAACACCTTCTTGGCGAGCGCCCCCTTGGAGACATACCCCAGGGCGATGGTGACCCGTGAGCCCGGGGCCAGGAGTTGTTGATTGCTGATCGCGAAGCGTCGTTCGGGCAGAGAGCCATCCAGAAGGGTCAGGGTGGCCTGGGGCACCCGGTTGATGGCCAGCTCCACCTCCAGGTCGAGCACCTGCATGTGATCGGGGAGGGGGCGGCCCTCGCAGGTGATCTTGAGGCTCGGCAACCCCATCAAAGCTCCACCCCCGCGCTGTTCAAGGGAGGAAAGAGCAACTGCTCGCCCGGGGTGAGCGTGCGGATGTCATCTAATTGGTTGAAGGCGGCCACTTGCAGATAGGGGGCCGTGCTGCCGTAGTAGCGAAGGCACAACATCGGCAGGGTTTCCCCCGCCAGCACCAGATGGCGATGGCTCAAATCCGGGGAGGAGAGCCGCAGGCGCGCGTTGTCCTTTTCGGCCGGAACATACTGCGTGAATTCGGCAGTGATATCGGCAACCAGCACCTTGCCGCCGCGCGCAAACAGGCCGTAGCTGACGTCATTGTTGGATAGCCGGGCGTCAAAGGAGGAGTTGAGGCGGCCTCCCTGGCCCCAATTCAGGCGTACGTAGGCGGGTTCATGGGAGGCTCCGTTGATGGTCTGGCAGAGACGCTCAAACAGATCCAATTCCTTCTGCACATCCTGCTGCCCTTCTGAGAGGATGTCGAATCCATAGGGTCCGTAATCCACGCCCACAAACGTCAACTTCACGGTGAGCACGGTTGACTTGCTGTAGTGGAACCCGGTTTGGGCGCCGCTGGTGCAGGCGCCCTGCTTCTCCTCCAAGACATTCCTCTGCTCGATCTTGAGGGATGCGGGGTCGAACGCGGCCACCATCTGGTTGGGCAGGGGCTGCACAGGGGTGGTGAAGTCGCCATCGAGGAATGCGCTGATGCGCATGGTGGCGGGCTTGATCGTGTCCCAAATCGGCATGGTGGTGTTCTCTCAGCGTTCTTTGCGGCGTTCCAGCTGGTGCAGCACGGCTCGCACACAGCGCGCCACCAGATCCGCCTCATTCACCTCGCGTGCAGCTGGGGGCTTGCTGGCCACGACGGCGCGGATCACCAATTGGCGGATTTCGATCGTCATCACAGGGTCACTGATCGCATGCGGGTGTAGGTGAGCGTCAGGCTTTCGATGAGAATCTCCTCCTTGCTGGCGTTCAGGCTGTTGATCTCCCAGGCGATGGGATAGGCTTCGGTAAACAGAAATGCCGCGGTGGGCACCCCCAATTCCGAATAGATGGTGACGAGCACATTGGAGCGAAGCAACTTGAAATCGTGCAGGGCAAGCTGAACTTGTTGTGTCAGCGCCGAGTTGATCACAACCCCCCTCTTTAATGCCAGGTTGCTGTAGTCAACACCCGTCGGGATGACTTTGCGGCACATCTGGGCCGCAGCTGATTCGTCCGTCCGTGTGGTGATCGCTGCCTGCAAGCCAGAGACCTCTTGAAAGCGAATATCGATGGGATTCAGCACGCTGCCCGCGACAAAGAAAAAGACACCGAACCGATGGGTCAATGGTTGACCCAGCACTTGATGGATCAAGGGTTGACCCACCGCTGGATTCAGGGACGTGGTAGACAGAGGGAAGCCCATGGCGGGATTCAAGAGGGGGTAAGGATCGACCAACCGGCCGTCCGAAGTTCCAGGGTCTCGATGCACACCTCGTTGGTGCTCGCATCGAGGGTGGCGCCGGAGAGTTTCACTGGAATGGCGCGATTGGCCTGCCAGGCCAGCACGGGCTGGCCATTGGCCTGGCAGAGCTGCACCTGAAGCAGGCGGGGGTCCCCTGACTTGAGCCAGGTGTACAGGGCGGTGTCAGTGGCCACCAATCCCTGCTGCAAAGTGAGGCTGCTGTAAGCGTCCACACGGCAGATCGCAAGCTGCTCGCCATCGAGAAAGGACAGGCCATCGCGATAGGGGATGGCCGTTCGCTCCCACACCAGCCCCTCCACCTTGCTGAATCGCATGGTGACGGTGCCAACAACCACGCGATAGTTGTAGGCAACGAGGGGATACTGTGCCGCTGCGTTTGCGGTTGTCATGGCTCAAGTCTCTTCCATCATGATGTAATCTGCATAAAGATCCAGAGTTTCGATTGCAGCGTCGTTGCTAGTGGCGTCGAAGGTGGGCGCAGAGAGTTTGACGGGGAAGGCGTTGCCTACTTTCCAGGAGATCACCGGTTCACCCTTTTCATTGCAGAGGCGGATGAAGATATCCTTCTTTTGCACCTGGTTGGTGCTCACCGTTGAGATCCAGCCGTAGAGGGCTTTGATGCTCTTATTTCTGATCATGCCTTTTTTCAGGCTCAAGGTGGTGGCGGTGGCCTGGGCGGGATAAAAGAGCGTGCGGGGGCCCGGTTGGGACGCGACTGGGCTCTCTTTGTAGGTGCCTACGTCATAGGCAATGTTGAGGCCGGAGACCTCCGAAAAAGCAATGGGCTCGCCGTCGATCTCTACTCTGTAGTTGTAAACCGGTAACGGATACTCATTGCGAATCGTTTCAGCGGTGGTAGCCATGGGAATTAAAGCAAAAAGGGATGGAATAGGGCGGCAAAGGTGTTGCTTTATTGAGCCATCTTGTGGCTAAAGCGCAGGATGATGAATTCGGCAGGACGCACGGCTGCCAAGCCGATCTCCACTTTCATAACACCCTCCAAAATGTCATCTGGACTCATTGTCTTGCCGAGCCCCACATTCACGAAATAGGCTTCCTCCGCTTTCGCCCCTCGCAGCGCTCCGCGTTCCCAGAGAGTGTAGAGATAGCTGTCGATCATTCCCTTTACTTTCAGCCAGGTGGAGATGTCGTTGGCTTCGAACACGGCAAATTTCGTCGCTTCCTTCACCGATTCCTCCACGGTGATGAACAGACGCCGCACGGAGATGTAGCGCCACTCATTGTCATTGCCTAGCAATGTGCGCGCCCCCCATACCATCGGGCCTTTGCCTGCGAAGCTGCGGATCACATTGATCGATTTCCCGGGGCCGGGATCAATGTTGAGCTGGGCCTGTTGGGCATCGGTCACCAGAATCTCAGGGGCGATCACGGCCTGCAGGCCCACGTTGGCGGGGGCCTTCCACACGCCCCGTTCCCGATCCACGCTGGCGATCACACCGGCGATGGCCGCGCTGGGCGGCAGGATCACGCGCTGACTGGCAAGCAACTTTTTGATCTGGTTGTAGGAATTGGTCTGCGTATCGGCCATTGAGGCCAGATCAACTCCAGCATTGGCCCCTGGTGTCTCAACAACTTTGATGTCTTTCTCTGAGAATTGGTGGGAAAGGGTGGTAAGCAGGTTGGGAAAATAGAGGGCTCCTCGATCGCGCCCTTCCATTCCCACCCGTTCCCGCATCGCCTGAATTCCATCCGCCTTCAGTGGATCGGTTGCGTTGGGCTTGGCATCAAGAAGCACGAAGCGGTCTGCCATTTTTTTTGCATGCATGAGCGCACTTGTGCAGACGCTCTGATAGTCTTCAGCATCTAGGTATGCGGCTTCTGGAATAACAACTAGAGTGGGCTCGTTGTACTTTTCCAGTTCTATCAGACCCATCTCCAGTTGCTGCTTGGTGGCGAGACTGTCATGGTCGCTGGTGCCGACGGAGATGATGTAGCAGCGGCTGCCACCATTTCGAAAGTAGAGATCAATGGCATACCAGAGCAGGCCTTCGGGTTTGCTGAAGCGGTTGACGGGATTGCCGTTGTCATCCTGGATGGTGAAGCTGGTCTTGCCGCTGTCGCATACCACTGTCCACTGGACGGAGGGTGGACGACCGCAGAGCTCGTCAAACTCCCGGAGCGAACTGATCTCATGTTTTTTCGCCTCGGTGCCCTTGTGCAGGGTGGTGGTGCCGATGAAGGCCGGGATGGCTGTGTCAATCTCCGCAATTGACGGGGGGAGGGTGGTGATTTCCTCGATGTAAACCCCGGGTGTGGCGTAGCTGGTGGGAGGCATGGGTGGAAGTGGTAAAGGGTGGAGAGTCGTCGAATCGGGTCAGGTCGTGGGGGGAGAGCGCAGGTAACTGGTGTTGTCTTTCCGCATCATTTGTCTTTCCTCTCCAAGTGGATCTGTATCTTGTCTTTCTTGATAGGCGGCGCCTGCTGTGCCATCTCCACGCCACGAAACGTGATCAGGCGAAAGCGATGCAGAAGAGCGGGGCGGAGGGAGGTCCTGAGCGCCCCCCACAGTTCATTTTGTTCTTGAAAGGATTGGCTGCAGAGCTCATTCGTTAACCGCTCGATGCCTTTTGGAAGATTCCTATCCAAGTCGCGGTCGATGACCGGATGTTGTTGAAAGAAATACAGCACTTCCGAAAGTTGGTTCCAGGCGGTGGCATAATCTTTGAAATTGGCGACGAACAGAATGGCGAGCTCCAAGTGGATGTCTGGATAATGGCGCCCAGATCCATCGCTTTTGCCATTTGCAAGCCGTCGCTGAAAGCGATCCGCATCCCAACACTCGCGATCCTCCTTTACATTCACCACCAGCATCGTCAGGCTGGGATGTGGAAGCACCAGCGGATCAAGCTTGTCGCCTTCCAGGAACACCACACGATCTTTTGAATCGCCCTCCGCCTCTGCCCCTTGGGCCTCGCGCAGGTGGGCGTCCAGTCGTTTTCGGATGTAGCTCAAGGTGGTGCCGATCAAGGCCGTGGCCTCCTTGCCCTGCTACGGCAACGACCATCCCCAGCGAGGAGGCCTACTGGCAAACACCTTCCTCTTGGGAGCTGAGCATGCCCCCACAAAACATCTACCACTGTAACCAACATGGGGTGATTACGATGAATTGTTTAGCCGCCAACATGCGCGTGTATTGACGAGCACGCGCCTTCGAAACCCTTGTCACAAGGACCGGTTTCTGGACAAGGCTTGGGTTGCGTTCCTCGGTGATGTCGATCCTCAACACCGTATTCGCAGGATGGGCGAAGGGGCAGTAACCCTGTTATCTATGTTTACAGACTCTCGCCTGGCGGTGAATGCAATCCCGTTGTGAAGGCGATTCTTGGCAGACATCGACCGCCTGCATGTCTTGCCGCTTCAGAACCATTGAGGATCCACGCAACTGTGTAGCTAGCCCAACAATTTGCGGTTCTCGGCAGAGGCGATCGCAACAGCCGCCCGTGTGACATCGGCGACTGCCGTAGCAAGCAACTCCTGCATCTGCAACGGTGCGGCTGGAGCTGCTCCTCAGCCGCCGATCATCACCGTGGGAAAGCCTGCGGCGATCACCCCGCCATGGGCCGTGCTGTCGCCCATGCGCGCCGCCGGTTTGCCACCGATCAACACCGTGGCAGAGCCCTTGATGATCGAGTCGGGCGGCCCCACACAGACGCAGCTGTCGCCAAGCGCCGCTGCGGGCATGCCACCGATCAGCACCGTGGGGCAGCCTGGCCCGACCACCGGTCCCCCCACATGGGGGATCGGTGGCACGCCGGGTGTCTGCATCGGGCAGGTGTGCAGATCGGTGAGGCGGGCGGCGGGGGGCATGGCGAGGTCGCTTCGTCTATCGAGCCCTTCG
>JAYKHK010000079.1:0-23566 GCA_035284785.1 Cyanobacteriota bacterium
CCTGCTTCCCTTGCTGACGCTGCCTTGATTCGGTTAGCGGAGATCAATGACTCACCATTGTTGATCACCACTGACAGCGGTTTTCATCTTTACCGCCGGCATGGCAGACAGACGATTCCATTGGTGACTCCTTGAATGATAGAGCTTCTGCCGTTAAGGCGAAGGTCTGCAGATCTCTGCTGCGCAACCCAGGCTCCTTGTCTGCCACTCAAGGGCAAGGCGTTCTGGCTTCATTTCACAGGCCAAGAGAGCAACTCGATGCTTTCGTGGCTGAGGTAAAGTTATATCCAATGAAGTTCTAAAGGAAGAAATGGAAAATCTCTATGATGCTGTTGTTGAGCCTATCGGACGAATACGGCTCAATACATCAGTGCATCTCCAAAGGGACCTCAAGGTCTTGGTCGCAGTTCCACAAAGCGATAAGTATTCCACCTTAAGCGGAATCGCATTAAGCAAACCTTCGCTTTCAGAGGATTGGCTCAATCCAGAAGAAGAGGAAGCATGGGCGAACCTTGAGTAGGTGATGTAATCATCATTCCATTCCTTTATTCCGATTTGTCGCAACCTAAGCGCAGGCCCGCTCTTGTCTTCGCTGAAGCGGGCAGAGGTGATTTTCTTCTTCGGCAGATCACCAGCATAAAAATATTGTGATGTACATGCCTTCTATCTCAAGGAGTCCGACTTCCTCTCCGGAGGCATCAAACGGGATAGTTTTATCCGTAGCGCAACGCTCTTCACTGCCAATGAGGCTCTCATGCTTGATATTGCCGGTCATCTGACCCATTCCAAGCGTTCAGAAGTCATATGCACAATTATTGAAATGCAATCCACTTGCCTGGAGGATGACACCTAACATCTAAATTCAAAAGAAGGGAGCGCAGGTCGCCTCCTGCACAGTACTTCTGGCCCGCCCCCCCTTTTCTTCTACTCAGTAGCCAAGCCACTCGGGATCGCCTGATCCACGCGGGGCCACAACCGGATGGCCAGGCACATGCCAGTGCCCCGGCGTTTTGGAAAACGTGATTCCCGGCTCAAGGTGAAGCTGTTTTCCATAGGCGCCGCTGAAGGTGATGCCGCCGCCCAGGATGGGCTTGTGATCTGGATGTTCGATCGTCTCGCGCACATAGGCCGGATCAAACACTCCCAGCTGGGAATACCACATCGAAAAACGGGTCAAGGAGCAGCGAACGTGGTAGCTGCCACCCTGTTGGGCACGCAGGATCAACGCTGCGATCACACCCATGGCCGTCAGGTAGCCAGCGAGGTAGTCGTTGAGGATCACGGTGGGCGGCAGCAAAGGGTGTTGGGCGGATCCCTCCAGCACCGCAAAACCCGAGGTGCAATTGGCATCCATGTCGAAACCGCCGCGATCCTGCCAAGGGCCCTCCCAGCCAAAAGCGCGCAGCGAGGTGTAGATGATGCCAGGACGCACGGCCGCCACCTGTTCGGCGGACAGACCGAGGTTGGCGATCTTGCGGCCGCGGAAATTCTCCACCAACACGTCAGCACCTTTGAGCACCTCAAGCGCCTTGGCCTGGTAGGCGGACTGATTCAGATCCATCCACGTGGAGCGGAAGCCGAGGTGGATGTCTTGCAACAGCGCGTCGTAGTCATATTCGGGCCGCGCCATGTGGAGAACCTCCGCGCCCTGCTCGGCCAGGGTGCGCGCCGTGTTGGGTCCGGCAATCACATGGGTGAAGGCGGCCACTTTGATGCCAGAGAGAGGTCGCAAGGGGTCGACCAAACGCGGCAGTTCCGGCTCGCTGTCGCCAATTTTGATGATCTCAACCAGCGGTGTGCGCGCCAGGATCTCCCCCTGGGGATGCTCATACCACTCCTGGGGAGTGCGAATCATCGAGCCCACCATTCCGCGCTCGGCAGCAGCATTTTCCAAATCCAGCGCATTCCACTGGGCAATCGCAGCCGCCATCGATTCCTGAGTGAGATCCGCCTTGAGCAATTCCATCCAAGGGGGTACAGCCAGGGGATAGGCCGCCGTAGGCAAATACCAACGGCCGTCTTTGGTGGGGAACATATTGAATCCCAGAGGATTCAGTTTCGGATCAATAAAATACGGTTGATAGGCATAGCCCCCCACAGATGGCTTGAACATCGCCAACGGATTGATGTGCACCACAGCCCGCCGCAGATCGACGGAAAGATCTTGCGGCTCACCGCCGCGCATGCGATAAAAAATCTGTGTGGCAGCGGCCGGAGCCATCATCCCCATTGCCATGATGGCGCCGAGGCGGTGGTTGCTGGGCAGGATCGGATCCTGGCCCGTAAACATGATTTGCCCACCAGTATCCGCCGGATTCAAGCCAACACCAGCCAGCAGGGCAGCAAAATCCAAATGAATATCAGGGCCTGCATTCAGACGCCTTGGCTGCCACTTTTCTGACATGTTTTTAGAGGTTGTCAATCAACAAACTACCACGCACAGAGATGGCTGGCACGTGCCTTAAGCATTTTCTTGCTTTCAAGCAGTGGGGAAAAGCGGAGCTGATATCGAGTGATCAGCAGCTGGAGGACCATCTTCAAAAGTACGCAAATTGAAACAGTGGGAGCTGAGCTTGAGTGAAGAGCACGTGATGATGCGTAATGCCCAGGCTAGAAAATATCCTCAAGTGCCAAGGGATGAGGAGTAAGCGCTTGACTGTTTTGAGCGATGAAACGCTGATGGAGGTGCTCAGTGTTTGTCAGGCCGTGTTTGGTGTAGCGGCCTCGCCAACAACCAGATAGCGGCCATACGCAACACTTTGACGCCAAGGGCAAGCGTCCCTCGCCCTACACGATCGATTTCCAAACCTCTCTGCGCCGCAGCCTGCCATTCGAGGATCAGCGCGACTTTGAGGAAGCCCAGCGCGGCTTCATCGCAGCGCCCGACTACAAGCAGATCAGGGCCGAAGCCGGCATTGGGGCCTGGGATATGGGCAGCTATGCATTTTTGCTGCGTGGTTTTGATAGCGTATTCGACAGCATTCATCCCTCGCTGCAGAGGCAGTCTGTTTTGAATATGGCCTACGGGCTGTATGAAGTGCTACCCGATAAAATCTATCAAGTGCGAGGTTTTGATCTCGCCAACATGACCATCATCAAAGGCCAGACAGGTTGGATCCTGTTTGATGTGCTCACCTGCAAGGAGACTGCACAGGCCGCCATTGACTTTGTCAATCAGCAACTCGGCGAGCGGCCTGTTGTGGCCGTGGTCTACTCCCACAGCCATGTGGACCATTTCGGCGGCGTGCGTGGCGTCATCTCAGAGGAGGAGGTCAAAGCTGGCAAGGTGCAGGTGCTCGCCCCTGCTGACTTCATGAAGCACGCGATTGCTGAAAACGTCTACACCGGCACCGCTATGACCCGACGTGCCTTCTATCAATACGGCTTGCTGTTGCCTCGCAGTCCCTATGGGCATGTCGATCAATCGATCGGAAAAAACACCGCTGCGGGCAAGGTTGGCTTGCTTGAACCCAGCCGCAGCATTGGCAAGGACATCGAAGAGCTAACGATCGATGGTGTGCGCATGGTGTTTCAAAACACGCCCGGCACGGAAGCACCGGCAGAGATGAACACCTATTTCCCAGACTGGAAAGCGTTTTGGGCGGCGGAGAAAATCTGTGGAACGATTCATAACATCTACACCCTCCGTGGAGCTCTGGTCAGGGATGCCTTGGAGTGGTCCAAGAAGATCAGTGAAGCCCTCTACCTCTTCGGCCAGGAGGCTGAGGTCATGCTGGCCTCTCACAGCTGGCCTCGCTGGGGCAACGATCGCATTCAAGAAGTGATGCGGACCCAGCGTGATGCCTATGCGCACCTGCACAATGAGGTGCTGCATCATGCCAACAAAGGGGTCACCATCAATGAGATTCACAACGTCTATCAACAGCCGGAGAGTCTCAAGAATCAGTGGGCCGCACGCAGCTACCACGGCTCGGAAGAGCACAACAGCCGAGCAGTGATCAATCGCTATCTCGGCTACTGGGATGCCAACCCAGCCACCTTGATTCCTCTCTCACCGGCTGAGTCTGCACCGCTTTACGTGGAGATGATGGGTGGAGGCGAGCGAATCATTGCCAAGGGCCAAGAGCTTTACGAGCAGGGCAAGTATCTGAGTGCGGTCGAGATTCTCAACAAGCTGGTCTACGCCGAACCAACCAATCAAACCGCCAAAGATCTCCTCGCCGATGCCTTCGAGCAGGTGGGCTACCAGAAGGAGAGCCCCAGCGTTCGCAATAGCTTCCTGGCGGCAGCTTTCGAGTTGCGCAATGGTTTCCCCAGTGGTGTCACAAGTCAACCCGTCAACCCGGACACGGTGCGAGCGATGTCCACCGACCTGCTGCTCGACTTCCTATTGAAATCAACCGCAGCGACCTGGAGCTGATCATGTCCGGTCTAAGCACATTCCCTGAGTTGGCCAATGCAGGCAAGGTCAAACTAGAGGGAAATGCCTCCATCATTCAGAAGCTACAAGACATCCTGGTTCAATTCAGCTCTGATTTCGAGATCATGCCAGGCACATTGCCCGCCCGGCAGCCACGGGCAGGCGATCACGATCTGTTTGAACAACCGGAACCGGCAAGCTCTGCAGGTGGCTGAAGACAGGATCGGGCCCCTGGATCCGATCGCCAGCTTCCCTGGAAAGGGTTCAATCCGCGCTGCGACGAAACCCCTCCTCCAACAGGAAGAACTGCGGATTCAACGCCGCCATCGGCGCCTTGAGCTTCTCGATGTCGGCCGCTGGAGCATGAACTTCGAGCCGAACCAGCTTGGCGATCTGCAGGGCCTGGGCGAGCAATTCAGCGACGTTGTCCAAGTGGGCGAGAACGGCTTCGGCGTTGCTGTATCCCTCGCGGCAGTGCGCTGTCGTTCCGTGGAAGGAGAAGGCGTAATGCACACAACCGGCCTCGTTCCTGGTTCGCGCAACAAACTGGGGACACAAAGCTTTGAACGCCTCGAGGTTTTCGGCGGGAATCTCGAAATAAGGCACCAGGGTGCAGCACGTGTCGAGGGAGAGGATGGACATCTTCTGGCGCGGCGTTGCAGCACGGTGAAGGGAAGAGCGATTCTGCATCAGACAAGGAGAGGCATCGTCACGTGCTCTCCGCGATCACCGGATTGGTGAGCGTGCCGATGCCCTCGATCTCCACGCTCACCCCATCCCCTGGCCGCAACCAGCGCGGCGGCGTAGCCGCCATTCCCACCCCCTCGGGCGTGCCGGTGAAGATCACGGTGCCGGGGAGCAGGGTGGTGCTGCCACTCAAAAAAGCGATCAGGGAGGGCACGTCGAAGATCATGTCGCTGGTGTCGCCCTCCTGCACCAGCTCCCCGTTCAAGCGGGTGCGCAGGGCCAACCGCAAAGGATCGTCCAGCTCCTCCGGCGCCACCAACACCGGCCCCAGCGGGGCGAAGGTGTCGAAGGTTTTGCCGCGGCACCACTGCCCACCGCCCCACTGCTTCTGCCAGTCGCGAGCGCTCACATCATTGCCGCAGGTGAAGCCCAACACCGCCCCGAAAGCCTCCTGGCGGCTCACATTGCGGCAACGCCGGCCGATCACCACCACCAGTTCCCCCTCGTAATCCACCTGAGCGCTGGCCAACGCCGTCGGCAGGGTGATCGGGCCCCCCGGATCCTGCACGGCCCCGGGCGACTTCATGAACAGCACTGGCCACTCCGGCAAGGCGGCGCCGGTCTCCGCCGCATGGCGCCGGTAGTTCAACCCGATGCAAAAGATCGCTGGCGGCTGCACCGGCGCCAGGAGTCGGGCGATGCGGGCTTCCTCGCCGCTGGGCTCCCAGGCGGCCAAACGATCCCCCCTCAACCTCTCCCAGGGGCCCGATCCCTCCGCCCGTGCCCAGTGCACCTCGCCCTCGGGATCCAGATAGCGCAGCAGTGGCATGGCTCAGCCCTGGGCTCCCGCCTTCACCTTCTTGCCCAAGGCGGTGGTGAGATTGCGCAGGGCATCGGAGGCATCCAGGGGATCCAACTCCGCGCTGATCAGCGTGGGGCCGCTGGTGTCGCTGGCGAACAGCTGCAGAGCCTCCCAGAGGTCTGTTTCCGCGGCCACCCGCCGCGCGGCCCGGAATCCCATGGCCAGGGCCAAGCCCACATGGTCCACCG
Organism: Cyanobacteriota bacterium; assembly: GCA_035284785.1. GTDB lineage: Bacteria > Cyanobacteriota > Cyanobacteriia > PCC-6307 > Cyanobiaceae > Cyanobium. Next base: position 6,119 of record JAYKHK010000079.1, read on the forward strand.
GCGCCACATCGTTGAAAGGGCCATCGAGCATCGGCCGCTCGGTGCCGTAGCCTGCGTTGTCCAACACCACCACAAGAGCAGGAATGCGATAGCGGGTCAGCGTGGCCAGCTCGATGGCGCTCATCAGCAGGGCCCCATCCCCCACGAGCACCAAGGGACGCTGGTCGGGATGGGCGCCCCAGGCGCCCACAGCCGCAGGCAGCGCAAAGCCCAGGGAGGCCCAGTTGCCGCTGTTGATGTAGTCGTTGGCCTCCTTCAGGTGCAAGGCGAGGGAGGCGAAGGTGGCATCACCGGTGTCGGCGAGCACCACGGTGTTGTCGGCCAACACCGCATCCACCGCCAGGAGCAGGCGCCGCACCGTGAGGCGTTGCCCGGCCACCGGCACAAACGGCACCGCCGGCGCCGGACCCACCGGTGGCTGATAGGCCGTGGGCTGCGCCGGCGGCTCCGCTTCCTTCCACACCTGCAGCAGGGTCACTGGATCGAGGGTGTCTTGATCGCCATGCAGCCACTGCAATCCACGGTCCATCTCCACCCGCAAGCAGGTTTCCGCATTCAGCTGCATGGTGTACACACCCGTGTCCAAATCACTCAGGGGCATGCCCAGGATCAGCAAGCCATCGCTGCCCTCCACCACCTCCCGCACCGCCTCGGGACCCATGGCCCCCTCATACACCCCGAGATAGAGGGGGTGTTGCTCGCTGAGCAGGGATTTGCCGCTCAAGCTGGTGGCAAAGGGCCAGCCCTCCCGCTCAAGCACCTCCTGCAACTGCTGCTGCAATCCGAAGCGGTGCACCTCCACCCCCGCCAACACCACCGGTCGCTGGCGCGAGCGCATCCACTCAAGAATCGCTTGGCCCGTGCGGCGGTGGAGGTCGGCCACCTGAGCCGTGGCCGGCAGGGTGAGGGGGGGCAGCGAGCGGGGCACAGGGCGGGTGAGGGAATCACGGGGCAGCTCCAGATAGCCAGGCCGCGATTCCCGCCGCATGGCCTCCAACACCCTGAGCATCTTGTCCACAGCGGTGCGGCCCGAATCGAGGCAGGCCGTTTGGGAGCAAACCTCCTTGAAGAAGCGCTCCTGGGTGTCGCTGGCCCGGATGCGGTGATGCAGCAGGGCGTGTTCATCGGATTCCCGCAGGCCCGGAGCGCCACTGATCACCAGCAGGGGTGAGCGCTCCGCATAGGCGCCCGCCACGGGGTTCAGCAACTTGAGGGCCCCGACCCCGTAGGTCACCACCGCCACCCCCAGGCCCTGCAGGCGGGCGTGCGCATCAGCGGCAAAGCCAGCCCCCTCCTCGCCCGCCATGCAGATCACATCGATCGGCGAGCGCTCCAAGCGGTCAAACAAGCCCAACACATAATCCCCTGGCACGCCATAGACGCGGCGCACACCCCGTTGCAACAGCGCTTCGATCAACTGGGAAGTGATGTCCATGGCAGCGTGCAGCAACCGGGCAAAGCAACTCGAGGCTAACCCCCGCTTTTTCAGAAACCCAGAGGCGCGAATCATTAAAGATCATGGCGATGGCAAGAGCTGTGGATGAAGCTCGACACAATGAAAACAACCCACGCTCGAAGGGGTCGCTATGTACACAGGCTTATACGCTCAGACCCCCATCCTTGCCAAAAACAATTTGATTCAACCCTCCCTGATTGATCCAGAGATCTTCAGCAAACAAGGCACGGGCTTTCTCGAAGAAAGCCCTGGCAATCGCTCCGCCATGCGCCTGATGTGCATGTTTGCCTTGATCGCCTCCATCGTCTTTGGTGGGCTCACGATGGTGCGCAGCAATGGGATGCAAGTCACCGCTGCGGATGGCACCACCAAAACGGTCTATCCACCAAGGGATGACACAGGTCTCACCCTCACGTTCGGCTTTCTGATTGCGGCCTTTGCCCCCAAGGCCGTGCAGAAGTTTGCCGAGCAGCGCCTGCGGGCCTACACCGCCATCCCGCCAAACGCCTTGACCACTGCCGCAGCCGCCCTGCAAGGGGAGAATCAGGTGCTCACCACAGCCTTGGCCAACGCTGTGGACGACCCGCGCTGGAGCGCGCTCCAACAGGAGATCAATGCCCTCAGGGCCAAGCTGGCGGCGCAACAACCAGCAACGCCCGTGCCCGCTTCCAGCAATGGCACAGCGCTTGCGGCAGCGGTCGCCACCCCTCTCCAACAGATCCGTGAGGGAGGCACACTCTGATGCCCTACATCAAAGCCAGGCAGCGGGCCGGTTTAAGCCCCGAGCCGCGGGCGGCCGTCGCCGATTCCTATGTGGAACCCGGCTCCCTGCTGGCCGTTGAGTGGATCCGCCCCGGTCCAACCGACCAACTCGCCTTGATCAGGTTGGCAGGTCCCTACAGCGGACCCATGGAGTCCACTCCCCTGCCGCCAGGCAGCGAGCGCTACATCAATCCCCAACGCTTTGAGATTCCACCGGAGGCCTGGCTGAGCGCGGCTCCCCCCCCAATGCCGCCCCCTGCAGCGATGGTGCCCCCTCGCCCAACCCCCATGGCCACCACAATCACAACCTCAGCCAAGCTGCCACCGGAGGTGGCGGCCCTCAATCACCACTATGAAAGCTGTTGCCTGACGGCCTATCCCGATCCAGGCCCCACTGGTTTACCAATCACCATCGGTTGGGGAAGCACCTTCTACCGCGATGGTTCTCCGATTCGCTTGGGGGATGTGATCAGCCAACGCGAGGCGGATGAGCTCTATGACGACAACTGCCGCGAAAAATTCTGGAACGTTCTCCAGCGCACCATTCCCTATTGGTCTGAGATGACCAACAAACAAAAAGCTGCACTGTGCAGCTTTGCCTACAACAATGGCGCCTACTTCTTTGGAGATGGCGAGCACAACACCATCGATCGTCACCTCAGGGAACGCAACTGGCAAGCCGTCCCTGGAGCCTTGATGCTCTACCGCAATCCCGGCGATGCCACGGAGGTGGGGCTTGGCAGACGCCGGCGGGCTGAAGGGCTGGTGTGGGGGGGGATGGAACCGGCCCAAGCCATCAGCCAGGCCGAGCGCGAGATCAACAGCCCCGCTGATTGTGAAGCCTGGGAACAACAACTCAGCCAGCAAGCGCTTGGCTCAACGCCCCCAGCCCAACCCAGCAGAGAAGCCGACCGCCCTCCCTATGACCCCACGGCCCCCATCAACTGGCAGGACATGAATGCCCGGGTCTCCCGCTACTTCACCGTTGGCGAAGTCACTCAAAAAGACCGGCGCCGCATCCCGAGGGCAGGCAGCCAAGAGGAAAAAAACATTCTTTTGCTAGCCCAAGAACTCGACAAGGTTCGCGACGCCTGGGGCTCGCCGATTGGGGTGACCTCCTGGTACCGCCCGAATTCCCCGATCGACATCAATGCGGAGGTGGGGGGTGTGCCCAACAGCCAACACATCACAGGCCGGGCCGCTGACATCTACACCTTGGATGGACGCGATCAGCAATTTGAGCACTGGCTCGACACCGTGGCTTGGAAAGATCGGGCCTTGGGCTACGGGGTTGCTGCGGGAAGAGGCTTCACCCATGTGGATTTGCGATCCGGGAACATCCGTTGGCCCTACTGAAACTTCCCCTGCCCAAACAGGCAAAGGCTCGCAGCCAGGGAAGCGTCCAACTCCTCGGGATGGCCTGGATCAGCCTGCTGAGCTGCCTCCCGGCCCCTCCTGGAAACCAGCCTGCGCCCAACCCCCAAGCCATTCCAGAGGCGTTCCTTGGCGAATGGAACACCCATTTGAAGGCGTGTGGCTCCCCCCGCAGTGAAGGCCGCTTGGTGTTGGAAGCGCAGCACGCCACGTTGTTCAGCGGCCGGGCGGAGATTGTGACGTTGCAGGTGGAAAATCCCCGCCGGATCAAGCTCTCGATCCGGATCGCAGCCAAGCCGGAGGCTGGCGGAAGGGCTGCGGGGGAGCCTGCCATCCCGTACACCCTTGAACGCCGCTATCTCCTCTCCAGCGATCTGCAGCGGCTTCAGGACATCAGCCAAGGGGAGCAGGGAATGGTCCGTTGGCGCTGCCCTTCAGGCCGCCGCTAAAGATCGACGCAGCTGGCCGCAGGCAGCGTCCTGATCAAGGCCACGACTGGCCCGCACACTCACGGCGATGTGTTGGTCGAGCAAGGTTTGCCGAAAACGCTCCACCCGCTCCGCCGAGGGCCGCTCAAACGCCTCACCGCCAATAGGGTTGTAGGGGATCAGGTTCACATGGCTCTGGAAGCCGCGCAACAGGCGAGCCAAGGCTTCGGCCTGCTGCGCTGCATCGTTGACACCGGCCAGGAGAATGTATTCAAAACTCACCCGCCTGGATGTCTGGCGGGCATAGTCGCGACAATCCTGCAGAAGTTGGTCAAGCCGATAGGCGCGGGCCGTAGGAATCAGCGTTTCACGCAGCTCCTGATCTGGAGCATGCAAACTCACCGCCAGAGTGAATTGGGCCCTGCCCAGGATCTGGTGAGCCCGATGGGCAAGCGTCGGCAAGGTGCCTGGCACACCGACGGTGCTCACCGTGATCTGCCGCTGGGCCATGCCCAGATCCCGGCAAAACACGGCAATCGCCTGAAGCACGGCCTCCGTGTTCAGGAGAGGTTCCCCCATGCCCATGAACACCACATGGGTGGGGCGACGCTCCATCGCCTCCCGCACACTGAGCACCTGATCCACAATCTCATGCAAGGCCAGCGAGCGAGCCAACCCGTCCAGGCCTGTGGCACAGAAACGGCAAGCCATGGGGCAGCCCACTTGCGAGCTCACGCAAACGGTGAGTCGTTCCTCCGTAGGAATGCCTACGGTTTCCAGCCGCAGGCCATCGCTTGTGCTCAGCAGCAGTTTGGTGGTGCCATCCGCTGCCACTCGCCTGTGTTGTTCCACCAGGCGACCAATCAGGGGCTGGCCCTCCGTCTTCTCCCTCTCCTGCAGGGAGGCGCGCCAAGCCTGGGGCAGCACGGTGATCGCCGCCAGGTCATGCACGCCTCTGCGATAGATCCATTCATGGATCTGGCGTCCTCGAAAGGAGGGCTGCCCCTCAGCAACAGCCCACGCTTCCAATTCGGCCAAACCACGCCCCAGGAGCGGTGGCATCACCGGCTGGAAAGGATGCCATGGCCGAGCTTCCATTCCAGCAAGAGCAGTGCAATGAAGCCCAACATGGCAAGACGGCCGTTGAGCAGCTCGTTATGGGGGTGAAAACCCCAGCGCGGCAGCCGTCGCTTCGGGATGGGGGTGCCGAGCTCTGTGGTGTCAGTCATCGCTGAGCAACCCCTCTTCGTGCAGATCCTCTAAGGCTTCGGGATCGGGGAGGAGATCTTCCTCCAGCCCCTCCTCTTGAGGCGGGCGGGTGAACGCCGCAAATGTGCTGGAGGAAGCCTCAATGCCATGGCGGCTGCGGGTGGCCTCCAGATCCTCATCGGAGGGGTCATCCAGAACCGCCAGATTGACAGGGGGTGCGGGCAGCTCAACGGTGTAGTCCGGACGCAGGTTTTGCATGCGGCGGTAGCCAGCGGCCTCCTCTTCGAGGATGTCGGGATGGGGACCCGCCTCAGCGCGCAATTCCTCCTCAAAACCGCTGAAGCCAGTGCCAGCTGGAATCAGGCGACCGATGATCACGTTTTCCTTCAGACCCCGCAGCCAATCACTCTTGCCTTCGATGGCCGCCTCCGTGAGCACGCGGGTGGTCTCCTGGAAGCTGGCGGCGGAGATGAAGCTGTCCGTGTTCAGCGACGCCTTGGTGATGCCGAGCAACACCGGCGTGAACTCCGCAGGTGCCCCTCCAGTGATCGCCATGGCTGAATTCACCTGCTCCACCTGTCGCAACTCAATGAGCTCACCAGGCAGAAGGGTGGTATCCCCCGCATCCTCGATCCTCACCTTGTTGGTCATCTGACGAACAATGACCTCGATGTGCTTGTCATCGATAGAGACCCCCTGGGACTTATAGACATTTTGCACCTCCTGCACCATACGGAATTGCAGCTTGGAGATCGCCACCTGCGCTGCTTCCATCGTGGGCTTGGAGGCACGCAGATCCTCGAAGAAGCACTCAAGGAGTTCATGAGGATTAATCGGTCCATCCGTTAAGAGTTCGCCCGCGCTCACCTGCTGGCCATCGCTCACCATCACGGTGCGACCGAGGAGAATTGGATAATCGGTTAGGGCATCATCCGATTCGATCACCGAAACCGTGATCGAATCATCATCCTCGCCTTGTTTGATTTGAACCGTGCCACCCTTGCGGCAGAGGATGGCGGAATCCCGGGGGCGACGTGCCTCCAAGAGTTCTTCGATGCGGGGGAGACCTTGCACGATGTCCCCTGTTTTCTGCCGTTCAAACACCAGCAGTGCAAGCCCATCCCCGCGCTGCACCAGTTCTCCGTCCCGCACGTGCAACACCGAATCGGGAGAGACCATGTAAGGGCGTCCGAGTCGAATGGTGACCTCCCCCTCCGCCAGGGTCTCCACCTGACCGCAGCACGGAGACGTGAGACCGTCAGCAAGAAGATCCCCCTCGACAAGTCGATCTCCCACCGAAACCATGGCTTGAAGCTGATTGAGGCTGATCGTGCGCGTATCGCCAGCCCGCTCCACAATCAAGCGGCGAATCGGTTCATCCGAGGTGGCATCAGGAAGTTGCACCACACCATCTTCCTTGCAGAGAATCTGGGTGGTGGCCACCACATCCCCCCGCTTCACCAGATCTCCATCATTCACCTGCAGCTCGGTGTGGGTGGAGCCGTGGCTGGCATCGGAGAGCGTGTCGCGCCGCACAAGCAGCGTTTCCAAAATGACCAGCTGCAAACGATCAATCGTTTTGGCGCGCTTGTCGGCGATGGCCTCCACATCCACCGTCATTTGTGGAGTGGTATCAAACGTCTCAAGGATGAGCTGCGTGCGCAGCAGCTCCACACCCTCAACGGATTTGACAAGCTCACCGTCTTTGAACGTCAGTCTTTGAGTCGCCTTGAGACCGAGGTAGGGGCCACCAGGCTGCTTGATCGTGAGCGATTCCGGCAGATGAGCTTCATCCGGGATGAAATACTCTTCCACTGGCCTTAGCAGCAGGGCTCCTCCTTCGGTGGTATCCACGGACTCGACAAACACCATGGCGTCGGCAGTGATATCTGGCGCGATTTCGTCGCCAGGATTCACCATCAAACCCTCGCGATAGCGGCCAAGTACCTTGCTGTCAGCGACGAGGTGCAGACGCCCCGATCGCACAATGATTTCACGGAGAATGTCATTCTTCTGCGTCACCGTGACGATGCCAGCGGTCTGGCTGAAGATGTCTTTCACAACTTCAGTACCAGCCTCGATCCACTGGCCGTCTTCAATCATCAACAAAGAAATATCTTTGTTGATCTCGTGAGTTTCCTGTGGGATCCACAGCAGCGTTCCCCCCTTGCTCACTTCAAAGCCATGCTTGGCAGAGCGGGCTTTCTTGATAGACAGACCTGGAGAGAATTTAACCATTCCTCCCGTCTTGGTGCGGAATCGATCATCCGCCAATTCGGCGATGACCTCGCCAGCACCTATCTTGCTGCCAGGGGCAGTGCGCAACAAATATCTAGCCCCCTCCTTGTCCTCCAAGTGCCAAATCTCACCGGAGTGGGTGGATTCATGCACGAGCTTGCATTCTTTCAGGGTCAGACTTGTGGTGACAATTTGAACTTCGCGCGAGTCACCCGCCGACTCGCGCAGGCGCACGGCACCGCCATACTCGCTCACCAGACGGCTCTCAGCCAACACATCACCTGTGTGGGCCGCTTTGCCACCCTGAATCACGGGCTGGGCGTTAGGAGGAAGGTTGTAAACATCGCCACTGAACACCCACAGCCGACCAAGACGCTGTGCCTTATGGGTGATATTCCCCTGACGATCGGTAACTTCTCGCGGTTGAATAGCGTCTTCAAATCGCACCTGACCAGCAAGGTCGCAAATCACATCCTTGGTGGCTTTCTCAACGCTCTTTTTCACCTGAGCACCGGAGGAAATCTGGGCAAGGATGGTGTCGGCCAAAACGCTCTGCCCGTCATTCACAAACAGAATCGATCCAGCCGTGATATCCAGCTTTTGGCTCTTACCTTTGTCGCTCGCTTTCAAGTGCAGCTGGAAGTCGATCTCGGCCAGATGGGCCTCCACCCCATGAGGTGTGCGATGGGGACGGACACGCGCCTTCGGGCCAAACTCCACCAGGCCAGCAGACAGTGATCGAACCACACCCGTTTCTGCCGTAGAAACTCCCCCGGTGTGGAACGTGCGCATGGTGAGCTGGGTACCAGGCTCACCAATGGACTGGGCAGCAATGATGCCCACGGCCTCACCAAGGTCAACGAGCTGGTTGTGCGCCAAGGCCCAGCCGTAGCACTTGCGACAAACCGAACGGGCCGCCTCACAGGTCAGGGGGGATCGCACCACCACTGTGCGAATACCGGCGCGTTCGATCGCCTGGCTTAGGGGGGCGTCGATCTCCGCATCCCGGGGGGCCAGTTCTTGACGATTTTGATCAACGATCGGCTCAGCGGCCAATCGGCCAATCAGCTTGCTGTGGAAACGGCCCTTTTCATCAGCTTCAATCACGAGACCGCGGGTTGTCCCACAATCTTCTTCCCGAACAATGACATCTTGGGCAACATCCACCAGCCGCCGGGTGAGGTAGCCCGAGTCCGCCGTTCGCAGGGCCGTGTCCACCAACCCCTTGCGGGCGCCGTAGGAAGAGATCACATATTCAGTGACCGTTAATCCTTCTCTGAAGTTGGTGCGAATAGGCAAGTCAATGATCTCTCCCTGGGGGTTGGCCATCAATCCGCGCATGCCAACCAACTGACGCACCTGAGACATATTGCCCCTGGCGCCAGAATTGGCCATCATCCAAACGGAGTTGAGCGGATCATTCTCATTAAAGTTTCGCTTAACTTCCTCCACCAGTCGTTCATTCGTCTCCGTCCAGGTATCAATCACTTTGGTGTGTCGTTCCACCTCAGTAATTTCACCTAGGCGATAGCGCTCTTCCGTGTTGGTGATCTCTTCCTCTGCCTCCTGCAGCAAGCGAGCCTTCTCTGTTGGAATCCTGAGATCGTCGACAGAAATCGAAACGGCTGCCTGCGTGGCGTAGTGAAAGCCGAGATTCTTCAGCTCATCCGCCATCGATGAGGTGGCTGCCGTTCCATGGTGTTTGTAAGCCCAAGCCACAAGACTGCGGAGGGCCTTCTTATCGATGACCCGATTACGAAAAGGAGGAGCAACTTGCCCAAAGCCGGGTTCCACTTTTGGGCCGGCAGGTGCGGCGGCTTTGGCTGCTTTCTTCTTTGCGGAGGACGTGCTCATGGTCGGTTGGTGGAGTCAGGTGAAGAGGTAAAGAAGCAAAGAGAGAGACGGCGATTATTTGGCAGCAACTGCGTCAATGATTGTTTGATTAATCACAACGCGACCAACCGTCGTCAAGAGATAGCGACTGATCAGAGCACCGTCTTCATCAAATCGATCGCGGCGATAACGCCATTGTTCGACGCGCGTACCATCTGAAAGGGTTTCCGTGGAGAGGGGTGAATCCGCCTCCTCTTCTGTGTCCACCTCACCGCGGAACCGCACCCAAATCCAATCGTGCAGATGGAGATGCTTCTCTTCAAATGCAGCGATCACATCCTCCAGGCTCGCGTAGGTCAGAGCGCGATCACCAAACTCAGGCTTGGTTTTTGCCCGGTTAACGGCCGTGAGGTAGTACGCGCCAAGCACCATGTCTTGGGAGGGAGTGATGATGGGCTCACCGGTGGCAGGCGAGAGAATGTTGTTACTGGCCAACATCAACATGCGCGCCTCCGTCTGCGCCTCAATGGCGAGCGGGACGTGTACGGCCATCTGGTCACCGTCAAAGTCGGCGTTGAAGGCTGGGCAGACGAGAGGATGCAATTGAATGGCCCGCCCGTCAACGAGCTTCGGCTCAAAGGCTTGGATTCCTAATCTGTGAAGTGTGGGGGCACGATTGAGCAGAATCGGATGCCCCTCGATGACTTCCTGCAACACCTGCATGACCTCGTCATCAGCCTTTTGTATCAGCTTTTTCGCTGCCTTGATGTTGTTGACGATGTTTTGGCGAATGAGCCGGTGGATGACGAAGGGCTGGAAGAGCTCAATCGCCATCTCCTTGGGCAGCCCGCATTGGTGCATCTTTAGCTTCGGTCCAACCACAATCACTGAGCGACCTGAATAATCGACCCGCTTGCCCAGAAGATTTTGACGGAAGCGCCCCTGCTTGCCTTCGATAATGTCACTGAGGGACTTAAGGGCGCGGTTATTGGCACCAACCACGGTTCGGCCCCGTCGACCATTGTCGATCAGGGCATCGACGGCCTCTTGGAGCATGCGCTTTTCGTTGCGCACAATGATCTCGGGCGCAAGAATCTCCTGGAGCCGCGCCAGGCGATTGTTGCGATTGATCACCCTGCGGTAAAGATCATTGAGATCACTGGTCGCAAAGCGACCTCCATCCAGCTGCACCATCGGACGCAGATCAGGAGGAATCACAGGGATCACATCCAGCACCATCCACTCAGGGCGGGCGTCCGTAGCAATGAAGTTATCAATCACGCGCAGGCGTTTGATAAGCTTGGCTCGCTTTTGGCCTTTGCTGGCACTAATCTCTTCGCGGAGTTGCTCGGCGATTTCACTCAGCTCCAGGTCTGAGAGTAGTTGCTTGAGAGCCTCTGCACCAATGCCTACGATCGGTTCATTCTCAATCTCAGAATCTTCCGCAAAGATTTGATCCTCAATTTCCAGCCATTCATCCTCGGTTAATAGCTGCTTGTAAACCAGGTCTTTATGGTCGCCTGGATCCAAGACGACATAGCAGTTGAAATAGACAATCTGCTCAACATCCCTAAGGGGCATATCGAGCAGAATCGCCACATAGCTCGGGATCCCTTTCAGATACCAAACATGGGAAACAGGCGCGGCAAGCTTGATGAAACCCATCCTGTGCCGCCGCACACGACTTTCCGTCACCTCCACCCCGCAACGCTCACACACGATGCCGCGGTGGCGGACGCGTTTGTACTTACCGCAATGGCATTCCCAATCCTTGGATGGACCAAAGATTTTCTCGCAAAAGAGCCCATCCATTTCTGGCTTGAGCGTTCTGTAATTGATGGTCTCTGGCTTGGTGACCTCACCGACGACCTGTCCATTCGGCAGCGTGCGTTGCCCCCACTGCATGATCCGCTCAGGGGATGCAAGTGTGATCTTGACGTAGTCGAAGTAGTTCTCGTTTCGGGAGTTGCTGTTAGTCATGGGAGAAGAAGCGCGCGGGGTAACAGGAAAACAGAGAATCAGTCTTCGTCGTAGTCTGCGACACCAAGAGATTCATAGGTTGGCCGACTCGGTGTGCTGCGACGCGGATTAATGTCTTGCATCAAATCCACCTCTTCACCAGCATCGGTGTAGACCGCAATATCCAACCCCAAAGACTGCAACTCACGCATCAACACCTTGAACGATTCGGGAGTCCCTGGCCGTGGGATGGGTTTCCCTTTCACGATGGCGTTCAGAGCTTCGTTCCGTCCCTGCATGTCGTCAGATTTGACGGTGAGCAGTTCTTGCAACGTGTAGGCGGCTCCGTAGGCCTCCAAGGCCCACACCTCCATTTCACCCAGCCTTTGACCACCCTGTTGGGCTTTTCCACCCAAGGGCTGTTGGGTAACCAATGAGTAAGGTCCGGTGGAGCGTGCGTGAATCTTGTCGTCGACAAGGTGCACCAATTTGAGAATGTGGGCGTAGCCAACGGTGACAGGCTGATCGAATGGCTCACCTGAACGACCATCAATTAATTGGATTTTGCCAGGGTTCTCCGGGTCGTAGACCCAATCCTTACCCGGTTGTTTCGCAGCTTCTTCTAGGTAGGCCTGGACGGTTTGCTTGGATTTTTCAGCTCCATGCATCTCATCAAAAGGAATCACTTTGACGCGACAGCCGAGGTGGGCGGAGGCCCAACCCATCAAGCACTCGAACACCTGACCGACATTCATGCGACTGGGGACGCCCAGAGGGTTGAGCACGATGTCAATCGGCGTGCCATCGGGGAGATAGGGCATGTCTTCGCGAGGAAGAATGCGGCTGATGATTCCTTTGTTGCCATGACGCCCAGCCATTTTGTCGCCCACCTGTATCTTGCGGCGTTGAGCGACGTAAACGCGGACAACCATGTTGGCCCCGGGCGGGAGCTCATCGCCTTGCTCGCGGGTGTAGATGCGCACATCGACAACCCGCCCCCGCTCCGTGCTGGGTACCCGCAGAGAGTTATCTCGCACATCGCGAGCTTTCTCGCCAAAGATGGCCCGTAACAATTTTTCTTCTGGTGGCTGGTCTGATTCGCCCTTGGGAGTGACCTTTCCGACAAGAATATCGCCACTCTCTACATAGGCGCCGATCCGGATGATTCCCATCTCATCAAGATTGCGCAGACTTTCTTCGGCAACATTTGGAATCTCCCTCGTGATCTCTTCTGGCCCCAACTTTGTTTGCCGTGCCTCGATCTCGTATTTTTCAATGTGGACAGAGGTATAGAGATCATCATGGACGAGTCTCTCGCTCACCAAGATCGCGTCTTCATAGTTATATCCCTCCCAGGGCATATAGGCGATCATCACGTTTTGGCCTAAGGCAATCTCGCCCCCCTCACAGGCAGAGCCGTTGGCCAACACCTGGCCAGCGATCACCTGATCGCCCTGTTTGACAATGGGGCGTTGATTGAGACAAGTATCTTGGTTGGATCGCTGATATTTCTGGAGATAGTGTGTATGTTCACCGCCCTCATCATCGCGGATCACAATTGCCGTTGCATCCACGAACGTCACGGTGCCATTGACGCGGGTGATGGGAACCATGCCTGAGTCTCTGGCCACCTGGGTTTCCAAACCTGTGCCCACCAAAGGTCGCTCTGGCCTGAGCAAGGGAACAGCTTGGCGCTGCATGTTGGATCCCATCAGCGCACGGTTGGCATCATCGTGCTCAAGGAATGGGATGAGTGATGTAGCTACAGAAATAACTTGAACTGGTGAGAGCTGAACATAATCCACCTGTTGAGGCGGAACCTTTTCAAAGTCTTGCCGGTAGCGCACTGGCACCAGATCTGAAGTAATTAAACCCTCTGAGTCAGTAGAAATGTCTCCCGGGGCGATGCGGCATTCATCCTCCAGGTCGGCGGAGAGATAAATCGGCTCACCACTCTTGATGACCACACCGTTTTCAACCTTCCAAAAGGGGGTTTCGATGAAGCCGTATTCGTTCACGCGGGCATGGGTGGCCAGGGAGCCAATCAAGCCAGCATTGGGACCTTCTGGAGTCTCAATCGGACAGATGCGCCCATAGTGGGAGGGGTGAATATCCCGCACAGCGAAACCGGCCCGTTCACGCGTCAGGCCACCTGGGCCAAGTGCGCTGATGCGGCGTTTGTGGGTGAGCTCAGCAAGAGGATTGGTTTGATCCATGAACTGGCTCAGCTGACTCGACCCAAAAAACTCCTTGATTGCTGCCACAAGAGGCTTTGGGTTGACCAGCTGGGCTGGGGTGAGGGAATCGGTCTCGCCTACGGTCATGCGCTCTTTGATGATGCGCTCCAGTCGGTTGAGACCAACCCTCACCTGGTTTTGCAGCAATTCACCGACAGATCGCACGCGTCGATTACCCAAGTGGTCAATATCATCCAAACTGGCGCCACCAACATCCAGCTCAAGATTGATCAGATAGTCAATTGTAGAAAGCACATCCTCAGGGGTTAGCGTTCGCACCGCATCAGGGATGGTGAGGCGCAGCTTCTTATTGATCTTGTATCTGCCAACTCGGCCAAGGTCGTAGCGCTTTGCATCGAAGAAGCGACTGTGCAGAAGCTGTTGCCCACCGCTGACGGAGGGTGGTTCACCCGGGCGCAGCTTTTTGTAGAGCTCTAGCAGCGCCTGATCTTCAGAAGAGATTCCCTCGTCGTTGGCGGCAGCAATGGACTTTTGGTAATACTCTGGATGCCTGAGCTTATCGAGAACATCGTTATCGGAAAGCCCGATGGCGCGCATCAGAACATGGGCATTGATTTTGCGTGTTTTATCCACCCTCACGTGAAGGAGGTCATTCTTATCGGTTTCAAACTTCAACCAGGCGCCGCGGTTTGGAATCAAACTGGCATTAAATGTCTTGCGTCCATTTTTATCCTGTTCATCCTTGAAATAAACACCGGGGGATCGTACGATTTGATTGACAATCACACGCTCCGCACCATTGATGATGAACGTTCCCCGCTCCGTCATCAAAGGCAGTTCGCCAATAAAAACCTCCTGCTCTTTTATCTCGCCAGTCTCTTTGTTCACCAAGCGGCAGGTGACATACATTTGGGAGGCAAAGGTGGCATCACGCCGCTTGGCCTCCTCCACATCGTGACGGGGGCGCTTGAGCCGATACTCGTCACCAATGAAATGGAGCTCAAGCTTGCCTGTGTAGTCGGTAATCGGTGAAAAGCTGTCGAGTTCCTCGATCAGGCCTTTCTCCAGGAACCACTTGAAACTCGCCCGCTGCACCTCCACCAGATCGGGGAGGTAAGTGACGGTCTTGGCGACCTGGATCGCGCTGCTCATGCGGAAACCTGCAGACAGGAGGACGGGAAAAAGACGGGGTGGGCTCCATCAGGAGGCGAGCCGCCCCAAGATGGGCTGAACAAGGCCTAACTCCACAAGGGAGGGGAACCCCACAACAACAGGCCTTCCTGCAACAGCTCCTCGCCCATCACTGAAGCCATCACCATGGGAGGGATCACCAAGGAAGCCAACACCGAGGGAGAAGGGGCGCTGCCGCCACCAGGCCAATTGAAAATCATACAGTGTGAAGGTCTAGTCGGAACAGTCGGCAAGCGTTGGCCGTGCTGGTAAGGGCCACCTCCTCCAAGGCCTCGCCCCTGAGCTCTGCCACCTTGGCGGCCACCACAGCCACATTGGCCGGTTCATTGCGCTTGCCACGCCGAGGCGCCGGAGAGAGAAACGGGCAATCGGTTTCCACCATATAGCGGTCTCGGGGCACCAGCTGCGCACAGGCCTGTATGGCCTCGGCCTTGCTGAAGGTGACCGTGCCACTGAAGCTGATGTGGAAGCCAAGGGCGAGGAACGCTTCCATCTCTTCGGGTGTGCCTCCCCAACAATGCATGACCCCGGCCGGGCAGGTGCCCTGCTGGTGTCGAAGCCGAAACACCTCAAGCATGGGCTCAGCGGCATCTCGGCAATGGACGATCACCGGGAGTTGGAGGTCCCAAGCCAAATCCAGCTGGGGCAGCAACACCCTGATCTGCTCATCCAAGTTCTGCTCTCGATAGAGATCCAGACCCAATTCCCCGACGGCCACAACCCGTGGGTCGTTGACGGCCGCCTCCCGAAGCTCTGCAGCGGTATGCGATTGCCACTTGCCCGCATCGAGCGGATGCACACCCACGGCGTAGCGCAGCTCCGGAAGCTGATTGGCCAGCTCACGGATCGCCGGGATTTCCGAGGGCTCCACGCAGGCATGCACAAGTGCAGCGACACCGGCCTCACGCCAACGGGAGACCACCTCGGGCAGATCACTGTCAAATTGCCGAAAGACAAGGTGGCAGTGGCTATCCACCAAGGTCACAGCGGTGGCAGCTGGGGGATTCAAAAGCTCTTTAATGGCTTCAGCTGCTCACCGGGGCGCCCGAGGAGGCGGGCTCGAGCACCTTCTTGGCCGCCGCGCTCAGGCGGGATTTTTTGTGAGCACCGGAGTTTTTGTGCAAGACGCCCACTTTGACCGCCTTGTCGATCTTGCTGAAAGCGGCATTCATGGTTTGCTCAACCGCGTCGCGAGACGCCTGGCCCGGTTCCTGCCCATAGCTGCTGCACGCCGTGAAGCAGCGCTTCATCAGGGTGCGAAGAGCCGATTTGTAGGAGCGGTTGCGCAGGCGGTTGCGCTCGGCAACCAGGATGCGTTTCTTGGAGGACTTGTTATTGGCCACTGGATCCGGACAACGACCGAACAAACGATCACCCTAACTCAACACGTCCACCCCCCCATCGGCAAGCACTAGCCTTTGCACAACGAGAGCCCTCCTTGTGGTCGCCTCCCAGTCAGCCCCTCAGGCTTCCTCCGGATCAGCCCTCTTCACCTGCCTCAGGGAACCGGCTGCGGCAGCCGCCAGGCTGCAGCAGATCGCTGCACGCACCGAAGGCGCCCAGATGCGCCTGGAGGAGGAGAGGGTGGAGCAGATTCTCGAGCGGGTGCGCCAGGAAGGCGATGGCGCTCTGCTGAGCCTCACGGAGGCCTTTGATGGGGTGCGTCCCGACCCCCTGCGGGTGCCTGAAGCCAGACTGCAGGAGGCTTGGGAGCAGCTGGCCCCGCCCCTGCAGCAAGCCCTTCAGACGGCCCACGGGCGCATCCTCCACTTCCACGAGCAACAGCTGCCTGCCGACCTGGCCATCCTTGGGCCCCACGGCGAACGGCTGGGCCGACGCTGGAGACCCGTGGAAAGGGCCGGGCTCTATGTGCCAGGGGGACGGGCCGCCTACCCGAGCACCGTGCTGATGAATGCCATCCCCGCCCGAGTCGCGGGGGTCGAGCGCCTTGTCATGGTCACTCCCCCTGGCCGCCATGGCGAACCCAACCCCACCGTGCTCGCCGCGGCCCATCTGGCGGGCGTGAAGGAGGTGTATCGGGTGGGTGGGGCCCAAGCCATCGCGGCCCTGGCCTGGGGCACCGAAACCATTCCAAGGGTGGATGTGATCAGCGGGCCAGGCAACCTCTGGGTCACCCTGGCCAAAAAAGCCGTCTATGGACGGGTGGGGATCGACTCTCTGGCGGGCCCCAGCGAGGTGCTCGTGATCGCCGACCACACCGCTCGAGCCGAGCTGGTGGCGGCGGATCTGATGGCGCAGGCGGAGCACGACCCCCTGGCGGCCGCCATCTTGATCACCACCAGTGAAGAACTGGCGGCGGCGGTGCCCCTGGCGGTTGAGGCCCAACTGGCCGAGCACCCAAGGGCCGCCATCGTGCGTCAGGCGTTAGCCGATTGGGGCCTGATCGTGCTGTGCGGCGATCTGAACGAGGCAGCCCACCTGAGCGACTGTTTCGCGCCGGAGCATCTGGAACTTCTGGTGGACGATCCCGAGCCCCTCGCCGAGCAGATCCGCCACGCTGGGGCCATTTTCCTTGGCCCCTTCAGCCCGGAGGCCGTGGGGGATTACCTGGCAGGGCCCAACCACACCCTGCCCACCTGCGGCACCGCCCGCTTCGCCGGAGCCCTGAGCGTGGAGACCTTCCTGCGCCACACCAGCCTGATTGGCTTTACTCAAGCAGCCCTTGCTGCCACGGGCGACGCTGTGATCGAACTCGCCAGAAGCGAAGGGTTGCACAGCCACGGGGAATCGGTGCGGCTGAGGTTGACCTAGCCGCCCGGCCCCGGAGCCGTTACGGCTT
>JAYKHK010000080.1:0-12319 GCA_035284785.1 Cyanobacteriota bacterium
CATCAGCCTGAGCCTGGCCCGGGAAGGCAGTGATTGGATGCAAGCTGAGCTTCTGCGCAGCGAGGGCATTCCGGTGGATTGCCAGGGGCGGCTGCCGTTGGCTGATCACCGCTGGCCTGGGCCGCCGTCTGGGATTGTGATGGGCAGCCGCGAGCAGGAAAAGTGATCGTTGATAGGTTTCGCAGGCCTGTATAGGCAGAACTGCTGTTTTTTGGGGGGTGCATCACATTTCAATACACTCAACTTTTGTCTTGCTGGTTCTGATGGCTCATTCTGGAGGAACCAAGAGCAGCCAATAGCCGAAAAATGCAAAAGCTGCTGAAATGGGAGTCTTTTAATGATGATCCTTTTGATTCTGATTAGGTTGAAATGGTTGGACTCGTTAAGGCGGGTTTTGACACATCTTTAACCATTTGCCCCTTGTCGGGAGGAACTCAAAATGCAATTGACAAAACTGAATTCTGGTTTTTATTCCCCCTTGCGCCTCTCAAGCCTCGCTGGTGGCCTGTTGATCTCTGGGGTGCTTGGCTTGGAGGTCTCTCCGGCAAGGGCTGATGTGGTGTCTCTCAATTTTGAAGACATCGGCGCTGGTTATCCGTTCAGCAGCTCGACTACCAATATTCTTGAGTTCTATAATGGCGGAACCAGCAGTGTCGGCACCACGGGTACCAACTATGGAGTGTCCTTCGGGTCGAATGCACTTGCGATTTGCCTGAATTCCCTTGCTGTGTACTGTTCAAATACCTCTAGAGGTGGCCTCGGCGACCCTACGTCGCAAGAAGGAGCTCTGTTCTTCCTTGCTGGAAGCGAAACATATCTGAACTTCCCAGCAGGCTTTAAGGATGGTTTTTCATTCAACTACGTATCATTGAACTACAACGGAAGTGTTGATGTTCATGAGGGGTTGAACGGAACTGGTACAATTCTTGCTACGCTTAATTTGACTCCCAATGCTAGTCCTTGCCCCGGATATAGTGCTGGCTTTTGTCCATTTTCCCCTAAAGGCGTGACGTTTGCTGGAACCGCGAAATCCATCGGTTTCGGTGGTATTGCCAACCAGATCGTGTTCGATGACGTGACCTTTGGTTCGGACATTCCGGGACCAGGACCGGATAAGGAAGTTCCGTCTCCGCTTGCCATCGCCAGTCTTCCGATTGCCATTGGCTCCATTCGTAATCTGCGCAAATACTCTTCCCAACTGAAGTCATTCTCCATGGGGTGATCCACCGAACTCCTCTTTTTTTGATCCCCCGCTTCGTGCGGGTTTTTTTTGTGTTTCATAGCCCTCGGCGCTATGACTGATGTCTGTTTCAACCGATGCCCTTGGGGAGTTCTGCCGCCCCACAGCCCTCCGGCCTGGCGCCTCGTCGTTTGGTCTGGACCGTGCTGCAGGCTGTTGCCGCCGGCGCCTTCGCGGATGCTGCCCTCGACCGGGCCCTGCAGCGCACTCCCTTGCCGCCCCGGGATCGCGCCCTGGCGACGGATTTGGCCTACGGCGCCATCCGCCAGCGGGCCCTGCTCGATGCCTGGATCACCGCCCAGGGGCGAGTGGCGGCCGATCGGCAGCCGCCCAAGCTCCGCTGGCTGTTGCACGTGGGCCTCTACCAACTCCTGTTTTTGGAGCGGGTGCCGGCGGCGGCGGCCGTGAGCACCACGGTGGAGCTGGCCCGGGAGGGCGGCCTGGAGCGGCTGGCACCCGTTGTGAACGGCCTCCTGCGCAGTGTGTTGCGCCTGCGGGAGCCCCTGCCGCCACAGGCTTCGCCCTGGCAGGGGTTAAGCCTGCCGGCCGACGCCGCGGCCTCCCTGGCCCTGCGCCACTCCCTCCCCCTTTGGTTGGCCCAGCAGCTGCTCCTCTGGCGCCCTGCCAGCGAAGCTGAGGCCTTCGCCCTCGCCTGCAACGCTCCGCCGCCCCTCGATCTGCGCCTCAATTCCTTGCGCACCAACCAGGCCACGCTGATCGCCCAATTGGCGGAGGCCGGCCTGCGCGCCGCCCCGCTGCCCGACCTGCCTGAAGGTCTCACCCTGCTTGATCGTTCTGGCGATCTGCGCGCCCTGCCGGGATACATGGAGGGCCACTGGAGCGTGCAAGACCGGCAGGCCCAACGCATCGTGCTGTTGCTCGATCCCCAGCCAGGCGAAAGGATCCTCGATGCCTGCGCGGCCCCTGGCGGCAAGGCCACCCACTGCGCCGAACGGATGGGGGATCAGGGGGAGGTGTGGGCTGTTGATCGTTCCGCCGCCCGGCTCCAGCGGCTCAGCGCCAATGCCGCGCGGCTGGGACTGAACGCCGTGCACCCCCTGGCAGCTGACGCCACCTGTTTGCTCGCGCAACGTCCAGATTGGCGCGGGCATTTTGATCGGATTTTGCTGGATGCTCCCTGCTCAGGCTTGGGCACCCTCGCTCGCCATGCCGATGCACGCTGGCGGCAAACTCCCGCCAGCGTGGCGGAGCTCGCCAGCCTGCAAGAGATTCTTCTGGACAGCCTGGCCCCCCTTTTGGCGCCGGGGGGCCGTTTCGTTTATGCCACCTGCACGGTGCATCCCAGCGAAAACCAGGAGAGGATCGCGATCCTCATGCAGCGCCAACCCAACTGGCAGCGGCTGCAGGAGCGGCAATGGTGGCCCCAGCCGGGTGATGGCGACGGGTTTTATGCCGCCGTTCTCGGGGATCAGGGCAGCGGAGGGGGTGGCGGCGGGGGGATTGAAGGCGGCAGTGGAGGCGGAGGGGAAGGGGGCAGGGGGGCCGCTGGGGCGATCGGGGCGGAGGCCTCCGCTGCCGGTGGTGGCGTGGCGGGGGCATCGGCGGGGGAAGGGGGTGGAGGCTCGGCGGCCGATGGTGTGGAGGGACGGGCTGGCTCGTCCCGTGGCTGCCAGCGCTGAGGTTCCTCTGGTTCCCAGTTGCGGCCCTGGTTGGGCCCTTCGGTGGTGGGAGGCTCCCAGCGACGCTCCGATTCCCCGAGCCCAGGGGATGGATCCACGAGAGACGGCCCATCCCAGCGCCCCTCACGGGTGGTTTTGCTGGCGTCCCCACGCTTGCTCTTGGGGGGGACGTAAGGAACGAACTTGCTGTTGAGCTCTGGCTTGGGCGGGAACTCCTGCACGGGGAGATCTTTGACCACCTGCCGCATGTAAGAGCCCCAGGCATAGGCCGCTTGCGCGCTGCTGCTGCCCGTTTTCCAGTTCTGGTCGTAGCCATACCAGATGGCCGTGGTGAGCTGGGGGATCGAACCGATGAACCAGAGGTCTCGGGCGCCTTCGGCGGTGCCCGTTTTGCCAGCGGCGGGCCGATCGGGCAGGGCCGCTCCCGTGCCGGTGCCCCTCTCCACCACGCCCTGCAGCATGTAGGTCATGGCGTCGGCCACATCGCTGCTCACCGCCCGGCTAGGCGGTTTGGCTTTGGCGGCCCGGCTGTAGAGCCGCTTGCCATCGGGGCCAAGGATCTCCTCAAACGGTGTGGGAGCCACATAGAGCCCCCGATTGTTGATGGCCGTGTAGGCCGCGGTCATCTCCAACACGGTTTTCTCGTTCGAGCCCAAGACCATCGCGGGGTACTCCCCGATGTCGCCGGTGATGCCCAAGCGGCGCGCTGTGTCGATCACCCGGGGGTAGCCCACTTTCTCCGCCGTGGCCACCGCTGCCGGATTCACCGAACGTGCCACGGCATCTTTGAGGGTGATGGCTCCGCCGGTGCCCGGGATGCAGAATCGCTTGGGCGGCCAGCCATCGTTGTAGCAGCGTGTGCGGGCACTGATGGTGTCTTCTGGCGTCAGGCCGTAGCGCAGGGCTGCGGTGTAGGCGAAGAGCTTGAAGGTGGAACCAGGGGAGCGGAGGGCTTGGGTGGCTCGGTTGAACTGGCTGCGGTTCCAATCCAATCCGCCCACCATGGCGCGCACCAATCCCGTGCCGGGTTCCATGGACACCAGGGCTCCCTCCATGCCCGAGCTGGCATGGGCCTTGATCGCGGCCTGGGCGTCCGCCTGCCATTTGGCATTGAGGCTGCTGCGCACCGTGAGCCCTCCCACCTCCAGCTGCTCCTTGCTGAGCACCTTCGGCAGCTCTTGCTCCAACCAGCTGATGAACCAAGGAGCTGGATTGACGAAAAACTTCGGCTCGGAGGGCTTCAGACCGAGGGGAGCTTCCGTGGCTTCGTTCAGCTGACGATCGTCGATGAAGCCGGCTTCCCGCATGCGCCGCAGGACAGTGGCGCGGCGTTTCAGGGCCAGGTCGGGATTCACCAGTGGTGAATACACGGTGGGTGCCGGCGGCAGCCCTGCAATCAGCGCCGCTTCAGGCAGTGTGAGTTGGGCCGGCGTCTTGGAGAAATACACCCAAGCTGCATCCGATACGCCATAGGCGCTGGAACCTAAGTACACATAATTCAGGTATTGCTCAAGAATTTGCTCCTTGCTGAGCTCTCGCTCGATCTTGCCGGCCAGGGCCGCTTCCTTCACCTTGCGGATCAAGGTGCGGTCTTGGCTGAGAAACACCATCCGTGCCAGCTGTTGGGTGATGGTGCTGGCGCCCTCCTCCACCGATCCCTGACTGATGTTGCGGCCAATGGCTCGAAGGATGCCCACCAGATCCACGCCGTCGTGCTGGTAAAAACGGCGGTCTTCAGCCGCGATGAAGGCTTTCTGCACCAATAGGGGCATGCTTCCCGGCTTGAGCTTCTCACGGGTGGCTGGGCCCTGCTTGTAAAGCACCGATCCATCGGAGGCGAGAACGGTGAGGGTGCCGGGGCGGTTGAAGCTGCGGATCCCACCCACATCCGGCAACAGGGAGTCGGTGCCCATGGTGAGGAATCCCTGGCCCAGGGCCACCGCTGCGCCCAACCCGACAGCGACTGCAGCACCACGCCAATGGGGAGAGCTGAGCCGTGGAGGGGGAGCCAGAGGCTCTTCCCTCGATCGGCGTCTGCGGATGGGTGGAGAAGCCTGGCTCACAGGGGCAAGGCCTCCAGGCTGGAGCGGATCAAGGGGCTGTGGCCAATGGCCAGGGCGGTGACGAGCATCCCCAACACCAGAAACGGCTGGGCGCTGGCCTGGTATTTCACGTCATATGTCACCGGATCACGCAGGAGCCAGATGTCTTGGAACGTGATTTGTGGAACGATCAGCAACACCAACAGCACAGCGGCCAGGTGTTGGCCGATGGCGATCAACACCGCCACCATCGCCAGCTGAAAGCCATCGATCATCGCGGCGCTGATCCAGCTCGCCCGTTGCGTGCCAAACACCACCGGCAACGACTTCAAACCCATCGCCCGGTCGCCTTCCACACTTTTGAAATCGTTCACCACGGCGATGCCAAGGCCCGCCAAGCTGTAAGCCAGGGTCAGCAAGGCCGTGGCCCAGGTGAGATGGCCAAACAGGGCTTGACCCGCCCACCAGGGCAGAGCGATGTAGCTTGCGCCGAGGGCATAATTGCCCAGCCAGCCGTTTTGCTTGAGTTTCAGGGGTGGAGCCGAATAGATGAAGCTCACCAGGGAGCCGCCCAGGGCCAGCAGCAGCAGGACAGGCGTGCGATGACCGGCCCACTGATCCAGCCCCCAGGCCACAAGCAGCCCTGCAAGCAACAAGACAATGATCTGAAGCTTGACTTGGCCTAAGGGGATGGCACCGGAGGGTATGGGCCGGTAGGGTTCATTAATGGCGTCGATATCGCGATCGTAGAAATCGTTCAACGTTTGCGTGTAGCCAGCCAACAGAGGACCACTCATCAGCATGCAGGCCAGAGAGGCAAGCACGTCGGGCCAGCGCCACTGAAATCCACCCGAAGCAGCCGCTCCGCAAATCACCCCCCAGATCAGCGGAATCCAGGTGACAGGCTTCATCAACTGGAGGCGAATCTTCCAGATCGAACTGGTTTCGCTGGCTCCCCGCATGCCAAGCAACTGTCGCGCTGCCGCCCCAGAGGGGGTGGATTCCGCTCCGGCAGCGGAGCTGGCTTCGGGGGGCTGGTTGGGGCCAGCTCCCGGTTCGGTGGTTTCAGTCAAGGGCGGGGCCTCTCGGGGAGGGAGGTTTAGGCAGGAGCGATCTCGTCTTCAAAAAACCAGGTGGAGCCCCCACCGGCAAGATCCACCACCACGCCGATGCCCTTGCCGTCGGTGACGCGATAGTCCTTCACGGTGCCCGTGGGGTCGGCTTTGAGGGCCGCCACTAGATCGGCCGGGATGCGGTCGCGCACGCGCAACACCCGGACCTTGGAGCCGATGGTGATGGCAGTCTGGGACATGGACCGCAAGAAAAAAGCCCAGCAACCATACCAGCTGTGGCTCCCTACCCCCCATTCCAGCGATGGTTGCCAAGCGCATCATCCCCTGTCTCGACGTGGCCGATGGCCGCGTGGTGAAGGGGGTCAACTTCGTCGGTCTTCGCGACGCCGGTGACCCGGTGGAGCTGGCCTGCCGCTACAGCGCCAGCGGTGCCGATGAGCTCGTGTTTCTCGATATCGCAGCCAGCCACCAGGGCCGCGACACCCTTGTCGATCTGGTGCGACGCACGGCCGAGGCCGTCACCATCCCCTTCACGGTGGGGGGAGGCATCAGCAGTGTGGAGGGGATCACCGCCCTGCTGAGGGCCGGAGCTGACAAGGTGAGTCTCAACTCCTCAGCCGTGCGGGATCCCGAATTGGTGGGCCGCGGAGCGGAGCGGTTTGGCTGTCAATGCATCGTGGTGGCCATCGATGCGCGCCGCAGAGGGGATGGCTCAGGCTGGGATGTGTTTGTGCAGGGTGGTCGTCAGAACACGGGGCTTGATGCGGTGGCCTGGGCCCGCGAGGTGACCGATCGGGGCGCTGGAGAGATCCTGCTCACCTCCATGGATGGGGATGGCACTCAGGCTGGCTACGACTTGGCGCTGACTCGGGCCGTGGCTGAGGCGGTGGATGTGCCGGTGATTGCCTCTGGAGGGGCGGGCAACATCGCCCACATCGCGCAGGCTCTCAAGGAGGGGAAGGCTGCAGCGGCCCTGCTGGCCTCCCTCCTTCATGATGGAGTCCTGACCATCGAGACCATCAAGGAGGAGCTGCTGGAACGGGGCCTGGCCGTGCGCCCCTTGGAAACTTGAACCGCTCTCGCTCAACCCCTTCAGCTCCGTAACATTGGTAAAAGTTCCTTAACGCTTCTTCAGGCCCGCCGTGTCTGCCATTTTCGGGTTGCCGCCGCCACTCATGCGCCTGATAGCCGCTCTCATGGTGGCCGCTGTGATCGCCTTGGTGGCCTGGGCCCTCCACCTCATGCAATCCGCCAACGATCGCCAGGATTTTTCTCTCATGTTGGCCGGATGCATGGTGTGTTCCGCTGCAGTGGGCCTCTCCACCGTGATGGTGCTCACCTTCACCAGTCCTGAAACGTTCTCCACCCACCTCCCCACGACCACCATCGAGCCCCTCCCGTCCCATTCGGTTGACGCTGGCGCCGCCGCCATCAGCGAGTTGCCCTGGGAGGCGATCACCCGCCATGAGGCGCCCAACCTTTGAGGCCTGCCGACCCGGCCGCCGTTCGTGATCTCTTTGAGCAGATCGCCCCGAGCTACGACCTCCTCAACGACCTTTTCAGCCTCGGTTTGCATCGGCAGTGGAAGCGGATGCTTCTGGCGACTCTGCGCCCACGGCCAGGTGAGCGGTTTGTGGATCTGTGCTGCGGCACTGGCGATCTGGCGCTCTTGCTCGCGGCGGCGGTGCGCCCGGGTGGCGAGGTGGTGGGACTCGATGCCGCCGCCGCCCCCCTGGAACGGGCCAGGAGCCGCGCAGCCCAGCAGCCCTGGCTGCCTTTGCGCTGGCAGCAGGGAGATGCCCTGGCCACCGGCTTGCCCGATGGTTGGGCAGATGGGGCAACGATGGCCTATGGCTTGCGCAACCTGGCCGATCCGGCGGCGGGCCTCAGGGAGCTGCGGCGGCTGCTGAGGACGGGCGGCCGGGCAGCTGTGCTCGATTTCAACAGACCAGATCCTGAGGATCCCCAAGCGGAGCAGATCAGCCGGTTTCAGCGCAGTTACCTGCGCAGGCTTGTGGTGCCGATGGCTGGCTGGGCAGGACTGGCCGAGCACTACGCCTATCTGGAATCCAGCCTGCAGCGCTTTCCCACGGGGCGAGAGCAGGAAAGCTTGGCGCGTGAGGCGGGCTTCGTCAGTGCTCGCCATCGCCCCATGGCCCTTGGCACCATGGGGCGCCTGGAGCTGCAGGCTTGAGCGATGAGGGTGGCCCAACGCTTTCTTCCGTTTTTGTTCTTGCGCAACGGCCAGCCGCCGGTGTTTGATACCTAACGCTTGACTTTTTTTATGGGCGTTCCTCTCTTCGATTTCGCGGCCAACATCGGCAAAAAAGTCTTCAAGCGCGGCGAACCAGACGCTGGCAAGAAGCTCAAGGAACACATCGAGAAAAACAACCCTGGCATCAGCGATCTGCAGGTTGAGGTCAACGATGATGTCGCCACCATTCTCGGCACTGCCGCCGACCAGGCGGCCTTTGAAAAGGCTGTGCTGATCGCTGGCAACGTGGAGGGTGTGGGCAAGGTGGAGGCTTCAGCGGTGAGCAAGCCCGCAGCAGCTGAATCGGAATTCGTTCTGGTCCAGGAGGGTGACACCCTTTGGGGCATCAGCGAAAGGGCCTATGGAGACGGGGCCCGCTACAACGAAATCTTCGCTGCCAACCGCGAGGTGATCGAAGATCCGGATCTGATCTTCCCAGGTCAAAAGATCCGCATCCCGCGCTAACACCCTCCGGCAGCGGCGAAAGCGGTGCATTTTCAAGACATCATCAGCACACTTCATCGGTTTTGGGCGGATCAGGGTTGCCTGATCCTTCAGCCGTATGACAGTGAGAAAGGCGCGGGCACCATGAGCCCCCATACGGTGCTGCGAGCGATTGGGCCGGAGCCTTGGGCTGTCGCTTATGTGGAGCCCTGCCGCCGGCCCACGGACGGCCGCTATGGCGACAACCCCAATCGGGCTCAGCACTATTTCCAGTACCAGGTGCTGATCAAACCCTCGCCAGAGGGGATCCAGGAGACCTACCTGGCCTCCCTGGAGGCTTTGGGCATTCGCCAGCGCGACCACGACATCCGTTTCGTGGAAGACAACTGGGAATCGCCCACCCTCGGCGCCTGGGGCGTTGGTTGGGAGGTGTGGCTGGATGGCATGGAGGTCACCCAGTTCACCTACTTCCAGCAATGCGGCGGCATCGACTGCAGGCCAGTGGCGATTGAGATCACCTATGGCCTCGAGCGGCTGGCCATGTATCTGCAGGACGTGGAGAGCATTTGGGATTTGCGCTGGGATGGTCAGCGCACCTATGGGGAGATCTGGCTGCCCTTTGAAAAAGGGCAGTGTTCCTACAACTTCGAAGCCGCCAATCCAACGCGACTTCAGCAGCTCTTCGCTCTCTATGAGGCCGAGGCCACCGATCTGGTGGCCGCCGGACTCCCGGCCCCGGCGCTCGACTACGTGCTCAAGTGCAGCCACACCTTCAACCTGCTGGAGGCCCGGGGGGTGATCTCGGTGACCGAGCGCACCGCCACCATCGCTCGCATACGCCACCTGGCTAAGCAGGTGGCCGAGGCCTGGTTGGCGGAGCGGCGGACCCTCGATTTCCCTCTGCTTCGCGGTGAGGCGCGGCTGGCTTGGTTGGCTGCCCAGCCGGCGCCGATGGCTGAAGACGCCGTTGGCGTTCCTGCCCAGACCCCTTGATCCGTTGTGCCGCAGGGCGTCGCGCTTTGGGAATGCTCCCGAAGCACCCCGCCCGCCCATGGCCGACATCCCTCCGCGCAACACCGCCTGGCTGATCGCCAGCGCGCTCCTGCTGGCACTCCTGCTCTGGGCCGGCCAGCGCCCGCTGCAGCCCGGCCCCCGGGATCCCGTGCGGCGGCTGGACGGCAGCGGGGCTGAGTCGTTCCAGGTGTTGCACGGCAGCCTGCTCAGTGATCCCCAGCTCCACCCTGGTGGCCACTGTCAGGTGCTGTTGCAAACAGCGGGGGGCCGCACCGAACTGCTGCTGCAGCCCTGCCGCCCCCTGCTGGAAGGCTGGCGGGTGCGGGTCAGTGGGAGGCTTGAGCGCCCTCGGCCGGCTCCCCATCCCCTGCTCGCCGGTCCCGCGGAGCGTCTGGCCCGCCAAGGCAGTTGGACTCGCTTGCGAGTGCAGTCCCTGGAGGTGCTCGCCCGCCCGGCCACTCCCATCGCCGATCTGCGTCGCCGGATTGCAGGGCAGTTTCTTGAGGGGGCGGGGCCGGAGCGGGGCGGCCTGCTGGCGGCCCTGGTGCTCGGGAGCGCGGTGGTGCCCCTGCCCCAGGAGCTGCGAGAGGCCTTCCGGGCTTCGGGACTCTCCCACGCCCTGGCGGCCTCTGGTTTTCATCTCACGGTGTTGCTTGGGGCCGTGCTGGTTTTGGCACGGCCCTTCGGTCGGGCGGGACGGCTGGCCTTGGCGAGCGGAGCCATTGGCCTCTTCTTGGTGTTGGCCGGGCCCCAGCCCTCGGTGGTGCGGGCCGTTCTGATGGGCAGCCTGGCCCTTGGCGCCAGGGAAGTGGGCTTGCGGGGCCGGCCCTTGGGGCTCTTGGCCCTCAGCGCTGGGGGCATGCTGATGCTGCGGCCCCAGTGGCTGCAGGATGTGGGTTTTCAGCTCTCGGTGGCGGCCACCGCCGGCCTGTTGGTGACAGCTGAACCGCTGGAAGACGCCCTGCGCCCTGTCTTGGAGGCCCCGCCTTTGCTTCCAGCCAGCTGGAGGCAGGGCTTGGCCGCGGCCCTCGCTCCCGCCATGGCCGTGCCCCTGGCGGCCAGCCTGTGGACCCTGCCGCTGCAGCTGCTCCATTTCGGCGTGGTGCCCCTCTGGGCGGTGCCGGCCAACCTCTTGGCGGCACCCTTGCTCACCCCTCTCACCCTGGGGGCGATGGCGGCGGCGGTGATCGGCCTTGGGGCTCCCCCCATGCAGGCGCTCCTGCTGCCCCCGTTGGCCTGGCTGGCCCAGGCTCTGTTAGCCGTGGCCCGGGGGGCGGCCGCCCTGCCCATGGCGCAGTGGTTCAGCGGCCGACCGCCGCACGCTCTGCTGATCGCCTTCAGCCTTGGCTTGCTGATTCTGGTGGTGCCGCGCCTGCGTCGCCTGCGCGCTTGGGCGCTGGCCCTGTTGCTGCTCACCTCCGGTCTCCACCTGCAGCACCTGCGGGCTGATGCCCTGCTGTTGGTGCAAGACGGCCCTCGGGCCTTGCTGCTCGCCCGACACCAGGGCCGTGGCGCCCTGGTCAGCACCCGGGGCGATGCCCTGAGCTGCCGGCGAGCCCAGCAATTGGGCTCCGGCCTTGGCCTGAGCCGCTACGACTGGTTGCTGCTGCTCGATGCGGTGCCTGCAGCGGAGCCTGCTTGCTGGCAGGAGCTGGCTGGGCTGGTGGCGGCCGAAACCGATGGCCTTCCCCCTCTGGCGGAAGGTCAACGGCTGGCCAGCGCCGGCCTGGTGGCTACGGCGTTGGCACCGGAGAGCCAAGCGCTGCAGCTCACGGTGGGAGGGGCCCACTGGCTGCTGCTGCCCAATCGGCAGGCCCTCTGGAGCTGGCGGCAGCGGGGTCGGCCCTCGGCTGGGGCCGCCGAGGGCGTGTGGCTGGGCTTTCGCCCTCGCCCCCAGGAACGCCAGCTGCTCCAGAGCAGTGGGGCCCGCCGGGTGTGGCTCAGTGGCCCCTCACCCAGCCACCGTGGGAGGCGGGCTTCCGGTTGGCAGGCCACCGGTGAGCGGGGTTTTCTGAGCAGCAACGGCTGACGCCTAAAGTCTTCAAGCTCCATGGATCGCGGCTGAGCCTTCAGCTCGCTCAAGGGAGTCGCTGGAGAGGTGGCTGAGTGGTCGAAAGCGAACGACTCGAAATCGTTTGAAGGGAAACCTTCCGTGGGTTCGAATCCCACCCTCTCCGTTTCAGAGCTCAAAACGGGTATTCCCAGGGGTTCCCGTGACGTCCCAATGATTCCCGAGAACCACTGCCCTGCAGTGGGTTTTCTGCTGTTTGGGCGTCCCATGGCATCCCGGCAAAACCCAGGCAAGCAAAAAATTGTGGTGGTGTGAGTGGTGGTTCTGCCACAGGGATCTCGGCGGTACCGGGTCTCGGTCGGCGGCGGCCTGCTTCTTGAGGTCGACCCCGCCGGCGGCAAGTACTGGCTATGGCGGCACCGCTTCCCGCCCACCAAGGACGGCCGTCGGCAGGATTTGCGCATCGGGCCCTACCCCAGGATTTCGCTCAAGGCTGCACGCGACATTCGCGATGAGCAGAAACGTCTTCTCTATGCAGACGGAATCCATCCCTGTGATGCCAAGAAACGCAGCAAAGATCAGCGCTGGGGCAACCATGCCC
>JAYKHK010000081.1:0-23014 GCA_035284785.1 Cyanobacteriota bacterium
ACGTCACTACCGCTCGGCGATCAAAGCGAAGCCGGATTATCCAGTGGCCCTCAACAACCTGGCTTTTGCACTTGAGAAGCAGGACAAATTGGACGAGGCCCGTCAGGCCTACAATCAAGTGCTCACCATCGACACAGGCAATAAAACGGCTCTGAAACGCCTGAAATCCCTGGATCGCCGCTCAGGCATCTCCAGCGACAAAGCAGCCTGACCGTCAACCACAACGCGGCCAATTCAAGCCTCATCCTTCCCAGCCCGACTCGCCACAACCAACGCAGCTGACACAACAGGTTGCCTCGATTGCTTGAAATCGGAGCGGAAACTCAGAAGCAAAAACGCGTTTTCGAGGAAGACCGTGGTGATTCAGTCGCTCGGCCTCTCGCCAAACGCTTCACCACAATCCCCGGATCACTCCGCCAGCTGCGGCAGGGGTGGGCCCAGGATTCAATTGAAGCCTTCCCCCAAGGCCCGTAGCCCGATCAGGCAGCCAGCCACTGAGCGATAGCCCCTGTTGACCCTGGAACTCTCCACCGGGCTCAAGAACGGCCCCCAAGCTGTCGCCCAGCACGAGCAGATCAAACTGATTGGATTTGGCATTGAGATTGCCCTGTATGGGCGTGCTCACTCCATTGAGAGTCAGTTGTCCCCGCAGATCGACCATTTGACCCAGGGGCGTAACCCGGCTGAGCACCAACACAGCTGGCAGGGGGCTCCGGCTCCCGAAGGGCCAGTACGTGCCCTTCCAATTGCGGGGAATTCGCTCGGCAATGATCTGGGAGCGGCCCACGGGGTCGTAGGACTCCACGCCCCCCAAGACCGGCCCACCGGACGGGAGGGGGCTGGCTGCCAGGAGCAGAGGGGCCAGCGCCATGGGCAGAGGCATCACGGTTGAGCAGCTGCCAGCGCACACTAGAGGGGTGAGACGTGGATCTGAGCTCCCCATGTGCCCCTTGCCATCCTCAACGGCCCCGTCGGAGATGGGGCCTGCGGTTCCCCGGGCGGGCGGCGGCGATGAACTCGTGATCGGTGGGCGCCGGTTTGCCAGCCGCCTGATGACAGGGACTGGCAAATATCCCTCCCTGACCCTGATGCAGGCCAGCCTGGAGGCCAGTGGCAGCGCCATCGTCACCGTCGCGGTGCGTCGGGTGCAGAGCCAAGCCCAGGGCCACCAGGGGCTGCTGGAAGCGATTAACTGGCAACGCATTTGGATGTTGCCCAACACGGCTGGCTGCGCCACCGCCGACGAGGCCATCCGAGTGGCCCGACTGGGTCGGGAACTGGCGAAGCTGGCTGGCCAAGAGGACAACACCTTCGTGAAGTTGGAGGTGATCCCCGATCCGCGCCATCTGCTGCCTGATCCCTTCGGCACCCTTGCGGCGGCGGAGCAACTGGTGCGGGAGGGATTCACCGTGCTGCCCTACATCAACGCCGACCCCTTGCTGGCCAAACGGCTTGAGGAGGTGGGCTGCGCCACGGTGATGCCCCTGGGTTCCCCGATCGGTTCTGCTCAAGGCATTCGCAATGCGGCCAACATCGCCCTGATCATCGAAAACGCCACGGTTCCCGTGGTGGTGGATGCCGGAATCGGCGTGCCGAGCGAGGCCGCCCAGGCCATGGAGATGGGCGCCGATGCCCTTCTGATCAACAGCGCCATCGCCCTGGCTGGCGATCCGCCGGCCATGGCCCACGCCATGGCGATGGCCACCTGTGCCGGGCGCCTGGCCCATCTGGCGGGGCGGTTGCCCATGCGGGCGGAAGCCAGCCCGAGCTCCCCCCTCCAGGGGCGGGTGGGGAGCTGAGGCATGCCCGCCCCGGCCCACTGTGACGAACCATGCCGGGCAGAGCACGGAACGAATCTCTGCCCATAAGGTTTGCCAAACCTCCAAATCCACCATGCAAGTCACCCAAGAAGATGGCGGCAAGCTGAATGCCTTCGCCAAAGAACCCCGCATGGTGGTGATGGAGCCAGGCGAAGCCCCACCCTCCAACAGGATGCTGTTGATTGGCGGCCTGGTGCTCGTACTGGCGCTCCTGGCCGTGGCCAGCCGCATTAGCTGAAAGCTGTTGGGAATGGCCGGAGGCCTGTAGTAGCTTGCTGCGTTAAGCAACCGCGCATTCAGGAGTCTCGGGGTGAAGGTTCTTGTTCTCGGCGGCGACGGGTTCTGCGGTTGGCCCTGCGCGGTCAACCTGGCTGATGTCGGCCACGAAGTGGTCATTGTGGACAACCTCAGCCGTCGCAAAATCGACATCGATCTGGGGGTTGAATCGCTGACGCCGATCGCCACCATCCGAGATCGCCTCACCGCCTGGGAACAGGTGGGCGGCGCCCCGATCCGCTTCGAGCATCTGGATATTGCAAAGAATTACGATCAGCTGTTGGCTCTATTGCGGGCTGAGCGACCCGACGCAGTGGTGCACTTCGCCGAGCAGAGAGCGGCTCCCTACTCAATGAAAACCAGCGCCACCAAGCGCTACACCGTCGACAACAACGTCAACGGCACCCACAATCTGCTCGCGGCCATTGTTGAGAGTGGGCAAGACATCCATATTGTTCACCTCGGGACGATGGGTGTTTATGGGTACGGATCCCACCGGGGCGCCACCATTCCAGAGGGCTACCTCACGGTGGAAGTCCCCCAGCCTGATGGCAGCCGTTTCACCGAGAAAATCCTTCATCCGGCCAATCCCGGCAGCGTTTATCACATGACCAAAACGCTGGACCAGCTGCTGTTTTTCTATTACAACAAAAACGACAATATTCGCATCACCGACTTGCACCAAGGCATCGTCTGGGGAACAAATACCAGCCTGACCGAAAAGGATCCGCGCCTGACCAACAGATTTGATTACGATGGCGACTACGGAACAGTGTTAAATCGTTTTCTAATGCAGGCTGCGATTGGGTATCCCCTCACGGTGCATGGCACCGGGGGGCAAACTCGGGCCTTTATTCACATTCGAGATTCTGTGCGCTGTGTGCAACTCGCCCTCGAGCACCCTCCGAGCAACGGAGAGCGCGTGAAAATTTTCAACCAAATGACAGAGAGTCATCGGGTCTCCGATCTGGCTGAAAAGGTGGCCGCTCTCACCGGAGCAGACATCAACTACCTCTCCAATCCACGCAACGAGGCCATCGAAAATGATCTGATCGTGGATAACCGCTGCTTCATCGAACTCGGCCTCAACCCCACCACCCTCGACGATGGCCTGCTCACGGAAGTTGTGGATGTGGCGCGCCGTTGGGCCGATCGCTGTGATCGTTCCCGCATCCCCTGCCTCTCCGCTTGGACCAGCCGACAGGCTGCGGCCATCGGATCCCCGGCCTGAACGGCACGCTCTGTGAAGATCGTCTTTTTCACGGAAACCTTTCTGCCAAAGGTGGATGGCATTGTCACCCGTCTCACCAAGACGGTGCAGCACCTTGTGGAGGGAGGCGATGAGGTCCTGATTTTCTGTCCGGAGGGTGCGCCCGAACAATTCATGGGAGCCAAGGTGGTGGGGGTGCCAGCCATGCCGCTCCCCCTCTACCCCGAACTCAAGCTTGCCCTTCCCAGACCTGCCGTTTCAGAGGCGCTAGACCGGTTTGCGCCAGATCTGGTGCATGTGGTGAACCCCGCCGTTCTGGGGCTGGGTGGCATCTGGCTGGCTCGTTCCCGCGGTCTGCCTCTGGTGGCGAGTTACCACACTCACTTGCCCAAATATCTGGAGCACTACGGCATGGGCATGCTGGAGCCCCTGCTCTGGGAATTGCTGAAAACCGCTCACAACCAGGCCCAACTCAACCTTTGCACCTCCACGGCCATGGTGGCGGAGCTGGCATCGAAGGGCATTCAACACACGGCTCTCTGGCAGCGGGGTGTGGATACCGAGCTCTTCCGGCCGTCCTTGCGCTCGAACGCCATGCGCGCTCGCCTGCACGGAGAGCATGACGACACGGGCAACCTGCTGCTTTACATCGGGCGCCTCTCCGCCGAAAAGCAGATCGAGCGGATCCGCCCCGTGCTCTCTGCCCTTCCCAAGACCCGTCTGGCGCTGGTGGGAGATGGTCCCTATCGCCACCAATTGGAAAAGCTATTCGAGGGCACAGCCACCACATTTGTGGGCTATCTCGCCGGTGAAGATCTGGCCTCCGCCTATGCCAGCGGTGATGCTTTCCTGTTCCCCTCCTCCACCGAAACGCTTGGCCTGGTGCTCCTGGAGGCCATGGCCGCAGGCTGCCCCGTCGTGGGGGCAAACCGTGGGGGCATCCCCGACATCGTGAGCCATGGGGAAAATGGCTGCCTCTACAACCCAGACGACCCCGAGTCTCTGGTGGCCGCCGTTCAGGTGCTGCTCGGAAATGAGGACACCCGTCGCACCCTTCGGCACGCCGCCCGAGAAGAAGCCGAACGCTGGAGCTGGAGCAGCGCCACAGAACAACTCAGGCGTTATTACGCCACCGTGGTGCATCCCAGCAAGGTGGCTCTGATGGCTTGAGGAGGGTTAGCGCTCAGCAGGGGCGGCTTCTGGCAGAGAGGATGGGCGTTGGCCCTGAAACCAGGTGCTGAGAAGCGCCTTCACCATAGGGGCCGCCACGGTGCCGCCGTATCCGCCGCTGTTTTCCCCAAAGGCGATGATCACCAGCTCAGGTTTGTCGGCAGGGGCATAGCCCCCAAACCAGGCGTGATCCGGCCTTGGCGGATCCTCGGCTGTTCCGGTCTTGCCGGCGACGGGGGGGAGGCTGGGATCGTTCAACAGTGTTGCCGTGCCATCCGTCACCACCTGCCTGAGCCCCAGCCTGAGGGTGCGCAAGGTCTCAGGGCGCAGGCCGATCCACTGGCGGGCGGCGGGCTGCTCCACCAGATGGGGGGTGACCAACCAGCCGCCATTGGCGACAGCCGCATAGAGACGCGCCATCTGCAGAGGAGTCACGGTCACCGCCCCCTGGCCAATGGCCGAGGTGATGGTGTCGACGGGCGTCCAAGGTTCATCCAGCACCCGTTGTTTCCAGGCAGGATCCCCTAGCAGGCCCGGGGTTTCCTCGTCACGGATCTCAATGCCGGTGAGGCTCCCATAGCCCATGCGCCGGGCAGCCTTGAAGAGTTCATCGGGCCCCACCTTCAGCCCCACCTGGTAGTAGAAGCTGTTGCTGCTGACCGCCAAGGCCATGGGAAAACCAATGTTGCCGAAGGAGCCATGGTCGGCGTAGCACTGGCCGTAGTAGCAGAACGTGCCCATGGTGGGAACGGTGGAGGTCTCGGTGAATTTTCCCGACTCCAGGGCGGCGATGGTGGTGACGATTTTGAAGGTGCTGGCTGGGGGAAATCCCTGAAAGGCACGGTTCAGCATCGGCGCCTCAGGTCGGTTGAGATCGTTCCACTGGCTGAGGGTGGGGCCATCCGCAAAAACATTGGGATCAAAGGTGGGACGGCTCGCCAGAGCACGGATGGCTCCGGTGCGTGGATCCATCGCCACAATGGCGCCCTTGCGCACCGTATCGAGCGCCCGTTCAGCGGCCTTCTGCAGCTCCAGATCCAAAGTGAGCTTCAGATCCTTGCCCGGGCGGGCCGCCTTGTCGCCCAACACCCTCTGCACCTGACCAGCGGCATTGACTTCCAACTGCTGCCCTCCCCACTCCCCCCGGAGGGTGGTTTCGTAGGCCCGCTCCATCCCACTTCGGCCAATCCTGTCGTTGATCCGATAGCCCTGGGGTTGCAGGCGTTGATACTCCTCCTCGGTGATGCTGCTGGTGGTGCCCAGCACGTGGGCGGCCAGGGAGCCGTGGGGGTAGTGCCGAAGCACATTGACCGCCACTTCCGCACCAAAGAGGAGGCCCGCCTGCTCACGAAAACGGAGCACCTGGGCAGGGGTGAGGGGGCTGGCCAGCTCGATTTGAAAGTCTTCACCCTTGAGGCCTGCCGCATAGCGCCGATCCAGGCTGTCGCTCGGCAGATTGAGCAGGTTGGCCAAGCGATCCCGCAGGGTGGGCCATTGCCCCTCTTTGACAAAGCGGGGTTGGACAGCAAGGCTGTAAGTGAGGCGATTGGTGGCCAACACCCTGCCCTGCCGATCCAGCAGGCGCCCGCGGATGGGACTGCGCGGAATGAGCCGAATCCTGTTTTCATCCGCCATCACCTTGAACTCGGATCCATGCAGCAACTGGAGCCAAGCCAAGCGGGAGACGATGGCGACGCCAAAGAGCATCACCAGAAGCATCAGCCAGGCGGCCTGGTGGGCCAATCCCGTGCGGCGAGAGGAGCCCGGAAGAACGAGGAGGGACATGGAGGGATGACCTAGGAGGCCTCCAGGCGCCGTTCGAGTTGGCTCAAACGCTCAGCAATCCGCGTCAGAGCGGCCTGGAGTTCGTGGGAATCCTCTGCTGGGCGATCGGTTTCGGCTGGTGCCCGATCGGCAGGGGGAGGCGCCGCTTGCACGGGCGACTCGGAGGGAACATCCCGCACCTCCACTTTCAAAACGGGATTGCCCAAACCTGGCTGGAGCCGATCCAGATTGTCGCGAACGGTTTTGGCGGCAGGCTCACCCTCCTCCCGCAGACGGCCGAGAGGATCGGCGCTGCGGCCATCAAAAGCGGCCCACACTTCTTTTGCCCCCCCTTTGCGCACCCGCTCCGCCACGGCCAAGCCGACAGGCAACACATCCTGCATCAGGGCGAGACGGAGAGCATCAAAGGGATCGGCGGACATTGGGGCGGACGGACTGCAGGCCTCCAGTTTGGCGTGATCAGGGGGCGGGCAGCTCCACAGGTGGTTGCACGCTTGGGGTCTGGCAGGAATGGTGGCTGCCCAGCCACCAACCGGCCGCCACAGCCAGCACAAACATGCCGCTCAGAGGCAGCAGGGCAGAGCGGGTGGCAGGCAGCGCCAGCCATTCCATCCAACCCCTGAACCAGCGCTCCCGATCAAAACGACGGCGATCCCGCGAGACCAGCTTTTCTCGGCGGCGAAGAGCCCGCTCCACCCAGCGCTCGAAAGCCTTCTTTTTGGTGACGGCCATCTTGCGTTCCACCTCCAGGAGCTGACCAGGGGTGAGCTCGGGATTGAAGGTGGTGATCAGTTCCAGGCTTTTGATGAACATCTCCACGGCCCCTTCCCTCACCTGGAGTTCCTCCAATTCCAGGCTCTCCCAGTCGAGTTCCGGGTAAAACCGCCGGCGGTTGACGAGGATCTGCTCCTCTGGCAACTGGCCAGGTTCCCGCAACCAGCGATCGGTATTGGCGTCAAAGCGGCGCCAATACAAGAAGGGATTGAGGTAGACGGTCTTGCTGCCGAACTGAATGGTGTCGTGCTGGAGACGACGCTGCAGTTGAGGGTCCTGTTCGCCAGCAACCATTTGAGTCACGGTGGTCCAGGCCAGATCGGGGAGCTGATGGTATCGGCGCCCAGGGCGGCCTGCCAGCCCTGGCAGGCACTCACTCCCATTCGATGGTGCCCGGTGGTTTGCTCGTGATATCCAACACCACCCGGTTCACCCCCTTCACCTCATTCACGATTCGGTTCGACATCAGCTCCAACAGGTCGTAGGGCAAGCGCGACCAATCGGCTGTCATGCCATCTTCGGACGACACGAAGCGCAGCACCACGGGAAAGGCATAGGTGCGTTTATCCCCCATCACGCCCACGCTGCGGACGGGCAACAACACGGCGAAGGCCTGCCAGATGGCGTCATAAAAACCGGCCCGGCGAATCTCCTCGCGCACGACCAAATCGGCATCTCGCAAGATGTTGAGCTTTTCAGCCGTCACCTCCCCCAAGATGCGAATCGCCAAGCCGGGGCCCGGGAAGGGATGGCGCCCCACAATTTCCTCTGGCAAACCGAGGCTGCGGCCCACTTTGCGCACCTCGTCTTTGAAAAGACGACGCAGGGGCTCCACCAACTTGAATTGCAAATCCTTGGGCAAACCCCCCACATTGTGGTGACTCTTGATTTTCACAGCCACTCTCTCTCCGGTTTTCGGATCGATGTTGGTGCCCGCTGATTCGATCACATCGGGATAGAGGGTGCCTTGGGCGAGATAATCAAAAGGGCCAAGCCGCTTGCTTTCCTCCTCAAAGACGCGAATGAATTCAGCCCCAATGATCTTTCGCTTCTCCTCTGGGTCGGTCACACCAGCGAGGCGGGAAATAAACCGTTGGCGCGCATTGATGTATTCCACTTGGATGTGGAAACGATGGTCGAAGAAATCCACCAGAAATTCAGGCTCACCTTTGCGCATGAATCCCTGATCGATAAACATGCAGGTGAGTTGATCGCCGATGGCTCGATGCAACAAAAACGCCAGCGTGGAAGAATCCACCCCCCCTGAAAGAGCCAGGAGCACCCGCTTGTTGCCAACCTGGGCGCGCACATCAGCAATCGCTTCATCAATGAAGGCGTCGGTGGTCCAATCGGGGCTGCAACCACAGATGTGGTAAACGAAATTGCGGATCAACGCCATGCCGTCGGTGGAATGCACCACCTCTGGATGAAATTGCACCCCATACAGCCTGCGGCCATGGTGAGCCACGGCGGCGTCGGGGGTGTTTTCGGTGTGGCCGAGCCGCACGAAGCCTTCGGGGAGCGACTCCACCGAATCTCCATGACTCATCCACATGGTGGAGCCGTTCTCCACATTGGTGAGCAGATCCCGGGGATCATCCACATGGAAGGGGGCCTTGCCGTATTCAGCCCGGCCTGCAGCCACCACCTTGCCACCCAGCTGATGCACCATCAGCTGCATGCCATAACACACTCCAAGCAGTGGCAGCCCCAGATCCCAGATGGCCGGATCGCAGCAGGGCGCCCCCTCCTCGTACACCGAACTGGGTCCACCGCTGAGGATGATTCCACGCGGGGCCAGCTGTTGCAATTCAACGGCGGTGGTGGTGTAGGGAAGCACCAAGGAGTACACCTCGGTTTCCCGGACGCGTCTGGCGATGAGTTCGGAGTATTGGGAGCCAAAATCCAGGATCACAATCCCCGGCTTCCGGCTGCCGCTGAGGGCCTCCTCAACGGGGCCGTAGGGGGGCGCCTCTGGAGCCTGGGGTTCCGAGACGGTGGAGGGGGAGGAAGACATTGGAACGGGGCGGGCGCCAGACCAGGCTCAGGGGCCGAAAGCGGCCACCGACTCCAACCCTAGGGTGCCCCCAGTGAAGGCCCGAGCCAACCCTCGAGCAGACCGGCGCCCGAGGGGCCAATGGCACAGAGCTTGCGGCTGCGATCAAACAGTGCCGCGCCCACCAAGGGGCCCGAGGCGCCGTGCCGCTCGAGGTAGAAGCTCACCCGCTCCTCGATGGTGAGAGCCAAGCGGGCGCGGACACGGCCGGCCAGCTCCGGATCGATCTCCCTCAGCCCGGACAGGGCCGCCTCAACGGTGGGCGCCCCATGGAGGGCTGCCAGTGGCGGCCCCGAGAGGCCCTCCAGGGCTGCCAAGGCCGTGAGCACCTCCGCGCGGCCATCGGCCAGGTGGTGGTGGGTGTGGAAGATGCCGCCTGCCAATTTGATGAGCTTGCCCTGATAGCCAAAGAGCAACAGGCGTTTGACCCCCCCTTGGCCGGCCGCCACCAGAACGGGCCCCAGCCAGTTGCCAACTTTCAGCAGCAGATCGGCGGGCAAACCCATGCGTGGAGCCAAATCCAACCCGTTTTCCCCGATCACCAGAATCAAATCCCCGCTGTACGCGGGAGCCCCCAGCTTTGCCTCCAGGGACTGCAAGGTGCGATCGAGCTGGTGGGGATCGGCGCTGGCTTGGGTCTCCGCCCGGGTGCCAATCAGGGCCAATCCCTCCACCACACCGAAGGCGGCATTGCTGGTGCGCTCCGCCAAGGCCCGCCCTTGGGGCAGCACCACCCGCAAGCGCAACCGGCGCCCCTCCGGCACGAGAGGGCGAAGGTTGACCTCCAGCAGGGTGCGGGCATAAGTCGAGAGGCACGCCTCGCCGCTGGCCGCGTGCACCCCCACGCCCTCGCCCGCCTCCAGCTGCAACCACGGTTGCTCCACCCCGGGCGGCGCGTGGGCTGCCTCCTGCCAACACACGAAAGTCCACACCAGCAGACCACGGGTGAGATCCAGCCCATCGCCAGGGTCGCAACAGGCCTCGGCCATGGCCCAGCCGTCTCCGATCAGGGCAGCGGCCCTCACCGGCACAGGCACAGGGGGCTTGTCATCCCCCTGGAGGAGCAGCAAGGGCCAGACCGGGCGACTGCCTTCGCCGCGCAGGGCCGCCACGGCGGCGCGGGCAGCCGCAGCCACCCAAACCGGCAGGGTGTAGCCAGACGGGGAGGGGGAGGACAACAGCAAGGAGGGGGATCGCCGTTTTTTATGTTGGGGGATTGCCCGCGGCTTCGATCGCCCCCTCGCCCCATGCAGGACAAGCTCACCCTGATGATTCCGGGCCCGACCCCCGTGCCGGAAACCGTTCTGCAAGCCCTTGCCCGCCACCCCATCGGCCACCGCAGCGGCGAGTTTCAAAAGATCGTCAAGCGCACCACCGAGCAATTGCAGTGGTTGCACCAAACGACCAATGACGTGTTGGTGATCACCGGCAGTGGCACCGCCGCCATGGAGGCGGGGATTGTCAACACCCTGAGCAAGGGCGATCGGGTGCTCTGTGGGGACAACGGCAAGTTTGGTGAGCGCTGGGTGAAGGTGGCCAAGGCCTATGGCCTTGCGGTGGAGGTGATCCAGGCGCCTTGGGGCCAACCCCTGGATCCAGAGGCCTTCCGCAGCGCCCTGGAGGCTGATGGCGCCAAAGAGATCAAAGCGGTGATTCTCACCCACTCAGAAACATCCACCGGGGTGATCAACGATCTGCAGACCATCGCCCAGCATGTGCGTGCCCATGGCACAGCCTTGACCATCGCCGATTGTGTGACCAGCCTCGGCGCAACGCATGTGCCGATGGACGAGTGGGGAATCGATGTGATCGGCTCCGGTTCCCAAAAGGGCTACATGATGCCGCCGGGGCTGAGTTTTGTGGCGATGAGTGAGAAGGCCTGGGCGGCGTACGAGCGCTCCGATCTACCGAAGTTTTATTTGGATCTAGGCAAATATCGCAAATCCGCCAAGGCAGACAGCAATCCCTTCACCCCTGCCATCAACCTCTATTTCGCCCTGGAGGCCGCTTTAGAGATGATGGAAAAGGAGGGTCTCAAGGCCATCTTCGAGCGCCATGCCCGCCATCAGCGGGCCACCACGGCCGCCATGAAGGCCATCGGCCTGCCGCTCTATGCCGCCGAAGGCCATGGCAGCCCTGCCATCACGGCGGTGGCTCCGGAGGGCATCGATGCGGAACTGCTGCGCAAGGAGGTGAAAACACGCTTCGACATCCTTCTGGCCGGTGGTCAAGACCATCTCAAGGGACACGTGTTTCGCATCGGCCACCTCGGCTTCGTCTGCGACCGCGACATCCTCACTGCCGTCGCCGCCATCGAAGCCACCCTGCAAGATCTTGGCCTCTCCAAGACAGCCACGGGGGCGGGGGTGGCCGCGGCCGCGGCCGCGCTGGCCGGGTAACCCCGCTGGCGAATGGACCGGAAGGGACTGCGGCAGACCAGGCAACAATCGTCAAAGGGACGTGGCGCAACTTGGCGCGCTGCCTATGGTGCGATTGGATACCTAAACCCGATGCGCTTCCCTTCCTCCCTGCTGGCTGGCACGTTGTTGGTGGCTTTCGCCATTGGAGGCTGCCAACAAAACCTTTCCAACCAGAAAGCCAAAACCGAGAAGCTGATTTGCACGCAACTCGCTGCGGTGGGTCAAGCGCTCGAAGGGGTGGCTGCCTTGAAACCCACCTCCACGGTGGGAGAGGCCAGAAAGGCTGACCAAGCCCTTGCCACAGCCCTCCGAGATCTCGAGGCATCCGAGGAAAAGCTGGAAAATCTCCGGCTGAAAGCCTTCAAGGCCCAACTGCGCACGTTCAAAGGAGAGGTGGAGCAGGTGTCCAACAACAAAGGGCTGACCCTTGAGAAGGCAGCCGAACTGCTGAAAACCAAAGCGGCACCAGTGCTCGCCGCCCGCCAGGCCCTGACAGCCGAGGTGGAGTGCGAGGCGCCGGCCAAACCCTGAGGCACTGCCCTGATTGGATCGGTCCCTGGGCGCGAGAGCCTGCGCCCAGGGCCACCATGGGGCGGTGGTAAAATAGCCCTGAAAAAGAGTTATACCTTCAACGTCACAAGGCGGTTCAAGTTAAGTCAATTTTTGCGGGTGTAATTCAGTGGTAGAATGTCAGCTTCCCAAGCTGAACGTCGCCGGTTCGAGTCCGGTCACCCGCTTTCTATTTAAACCCAAAAAGTATCTGTTGCTCGCGATCCGCCTGCTGGCCGTGCATCGGGGGTTGTCTCAAACGATCGGGCCGACAAGTTTCCCCACCACCGCCGTCAGGCCCAGAGCCAACGCTCCCCAAATCAGCATCCTGAAGGCACCGCGCGAGACGGGCGCTCCACCTGCGAAGGCCGCCAATGCACCCAATCCCGTGAGCACAAGCAGTGCCACCAAGGCTGTCACCTGGGCGATCTGATCCGCTGGACTCAGCACGATCACCAACACAGGGAAGAGGGCCCCGAGGCAAAAACTCCCTGCTGAAGCCAGAGCTGCCTGAATGGGCCGTGCCCTGAGAGCTTCGGTGATGCCCAACTCATCACGGGCATGCGCTCCGAGAGCGTCGTGCAGTGTCAGTTGCTCAGCAACCAACCGTGCCAAATCTCTCGACAGGCCTCGCTCCACATAAATGCCCGTGAGCTCATCGAGCTCCCCGGCTGGATTGGCGGCCAGCTCCTGTCGTTCC
Source organism: Cyanobacteriota bacterium (assembly GCA_035284785.1). Lineage (GTDB taxonomy): Bacteria > Cyanobacteriota > Cyanobacteriia > PCC-6307 > Cyanobiaceae > Cyanobium. The sequence goes on from JAYKHK010000081.1 coordinate 12,761, forward strand.
CGCACCAGATCGGCCTGCTCCGTATCGGCCTGGCTCTGAACAGAAACAAACTCTCCTGCCGCCATCGATGCGGCACCCGCAACCGTCGCCGCCAAACCGGAGAGCAGGATGGCTGGCCTGGCAGCGCCTGAGGCGGCAATGCCCACCACCAGACTGGCCACAGAAATCGCTCCATCATTGGCGCCGAGCACCATGGCCCTCAGCCATCCCACCCGATGGGTGGCATGGCGCTCATAGTGTCGGTGAATGGGGTGCATCGACTGCTGCCAACCGTTTGATCTTGCCTTCCCGCTGGATCGCTAGCCCCTCCGGCTAGCGGGGCTTGATGAGTTGCAAAACTTGGGGGCCCAGACCACCAGCACGACGCTCGCAGTCCAGCGATTGGAGGATCAGGCGGGCAGCCGTGGTGAGATCTCCGGCCTCGGCGCTCTGCCTGGCCTGGCGATCACAATCCCCAGCCTGATGGAGCAGATGATGTCGCTCTGAAGATTCCATCGGAGCGACTGTCGTAGTAGAGGTTCGTCGGGAGACTGGAGGGGCGGTAGGGGAACTGAGGACGGCCATAACTGGGAATGGTCGCAACGATTGATTGTGACGACCGAAGGATGTGGGTGGGCTGGGGTTTGTGTCCCAAGCCCATTTTGAGGGTTCTTATCTAGCCTAATGGGCGAACGGGAATTGACAACACGTTCATAATGAACATGTTGTCATCCCTTTCCATTTGAATCAACGACAGCTTCAGGTGCCAGGCTCCTCGCGATTTTCGCCAAGCTTGGCAATTTCTTCCCGCAACTGACCGGAACGGAGAGCATCCCCGCGGGTCAGGGCGATCGCCAGAGCGAATTGGAGCTTCTCGAGTTGATGCTCTCCCTCAACGGGCAAGGGATGGTGAGGAGTGGATCGGGGGGGAGATCCGGTGGCCAAACGTTGCGGCTGGCTGGCGGCCGTGCAAGAGGGATGGGGGGATGGAAAAGACATACTCCCTTTCTTTCTATTGTGGCACTTCAGACCACGGGCCGCTGAACCGATCGCGGCTGCTCAGGCAGCCTCCTCCAAATCATCCAGAGGATCGACCAAACCAGAGGGATCTGGCTTCAAAGACTGGCTAGCCGCTGGACCCTCTGGAGCATCTGCCAAGACAACAACGTCGTCCTGAACAGACTCCGCCAGCAGCTCGCGGCAGTCGCGCAGCAATTGATCCACGTTGGCCAGGCTGGCCAGGTGTTCCGAAGAGGGAGTCTCCTCCTGGCTTGCGGTGAGATGGGCTTCAAGCGTTGCCAAGCGCTGTTCCAGCTGCACCACACGTTGGGAAAGGGCATGAATGGTGTGGGCCAGATCTTCGGTGTGCCTGGTAATGCGGAAGGAAACCGATGACGTTGTCATGAAGCGATCGCTGCCATGGACGAATAACAACACAAAACCTGCCAATCCTCAAGCAGGCCAAGGCAATGGCAAGCACACTTGGTGATGCAACATCTCCGCAAAGCGCATGAATCTCCCCTGGCCATTGCTGATGTATGCCTTGGCGGGGTCCGCCGCTGGATTGCTCGCCCTGCGCACAGGCATCCCGGCAGCCCCCCTGGCTGGAGCCCTTCTCGGAGCCGGGTTGTTGAGCATGAGCGGCCGTCTGGAGATTGCCCAGTGGCCAACGGGGACCCGCACCCTGCTGGAAATTGCCATCGGCACGGTGATCGGCACCACACTCACCAACAGCACCGTGCAAGAGCTTCGTCATCTCTGGCGACCGGCCTTGTTGATCACCCTCACGCTTGTGCTCACTGGCGTGGTGGTGGGGCTGTGGTGCAGCCGGCTGCTTGGCATCGATCCAGTGGTGACTCTGCTTGGCGCTGCACCAGGGGGCATCAGTGGCATGAGCCTGGTTGGCGCGGAATTTGGGGTGGGGGCTGCCGTGGCCGCACTCCATGCCCTGCGCCTGATCACGGTGCTGCTGGTGCTTCCCTTGATTGTGAAGTTGGTCTCCCCCGGGGCGGGGCCCGGGCTTCCACCAGGAGGCTGATGCGGCGCCCTGGACAGATCCTCTGGACTCGATAGGTTGAAGCCCAATTTTTCCCTCAGCCATGGTCCCCAGGTTCTTTAGGCCCCACTGGCTTGGCCCTTCGATGGCGGCCATGGCCCTTGGCTGGGGCGCTCTTGGGCTGTCTCTCTTGCCCCGAGCCCAGGCCCAGGCCGAATCGCCGGGGGTCAAGGGGGCCCAGGTGTATTGCTATATGCGCGGCAATGGCAACAGCCATGAAGTGAGCTGGGCGGCTGCCTATGCCTTGATCAAGCGTCAAAGCGCCAGCATGTTCAAGACCTCCCCAACCCATGCCGCCGTGATGATCACGGAAGCCGTGGTGCAAAACCCGAATAGCTTCTCCAACTGCGGCCGTTACCTTGGCGATCTCTACAGTGCCCGCGTTCCCGTTGGCCAACACACACCGCCAGCCAACGAGGGCCCAACAACGCTTCCCGTCCAGCCGGACGGGCAAGCTACCCCAGGTGGCATGACCCGCAGTGAGCGTTACGGCAACTGAGTCCAGCGGTTCGCGGAACCCACTGGCGCACCTCCTGCTTCCCCTGCTCTTCCTCGTTATGGCAGGCCTGTCAGGCTGCGCGGAAGAGCCGCTTCCTCGACCCAAACTCAGCCGGGAGGATTGCCTGCGGGGTTTGGAGATGAAACATCTCAAGGCGGCGATTGCCCGCTGCGATGCCGTGGTGGAGGCTTTCCCCAAGGATCCTTTTCCGCTCAATGAGCGGTTTTTGCTGCACACCCTCAATCAGGACAGCCGGTCAGCCTGCAAGGACATTGAGCAGGCCAATGCCCTGGCCAAACAGAATCCCTCGCTGGTGGCGGATGAGCTGCTCCGCCAAGACCTGAAACTGCGCCTGGCCACTTGCCAGCCTCGCCCCGGGACGACTCAACCCTCCTCGAGCCATTGACGAATCCGCTGCGGCAGATCCCGACGAGACCGAGCGCGAACGGGCGTAAACACTTCGTCGATGCGCTCCGTTTTTGAGGCGAGCAGCTCATCCACCCAGAGATCCGCGGCGCCTAGCTGCATCCAGTGGGAGGTGAGGGTCGAGGCCATGCCAATGCGGTGACAGCGGTCCTCCGCCTGTTCAGCTTCCCCGGGGGTCCAGGGGCGCTCCACCAGCACGACATGGCGGGCGCGGTGAAGCGTGAAACCCAACCCTCCCGTGCCATAGGTGGCGATCAGAGCCGGGCTCCTCCCCGCTTGGAAGGCATCCACCAGGGATTGCCGTCGCTCGGGCGGCACAGCTCCCGTGAGGACCACGGGCTTGTGCCCGCCCCCCTCCAGAACCGCGGCCAGGGCCTGAGCTGTGGATACAAAGGCTGTGAACACCACCAAAGGCTCTCCTTTGGCGATCAGATCAGCCGTCAGGGCCTGCACCGCAGGCACCTTGGCCTGGGAACTGATCTGCCGCAGGGCCGTGAACACCGCCAGGGTCTCGGCATCGCTGCGCACCAACCCATGGGCAGCCCGCTGGCGATAGGCCACCACGATCGCTTGCAGACGCTGATCGAACTCCTCTGCCTGGGCGGGGGGGAGAACAAGGGGGTGGGGTTGGCGGTGCTTTGGGGGCAAATCGAGACATTGCTGTTTGCTGCGAAACAGCACCAGCGGCCGCACCAGGCGGTGCAACTCCTCCAGCCGAGACGCTCCTTGGGCCTCCCAACGGCGCGACCCGCGCTGCTCCCGCCAATGGCCCTGGCAATAGCGTTCCTCAAAGCGACGCTGATCAGCAGCCAGCGGGTGGCCGATCGCCGCCAGCAAGGGAAACAGCTGCACAGGCCTCCCGTTTTTCATGGGGGTGCCCGTGAGCAACCAAGCCGCCCTGAGCCGAGGATGGCGGGCCAGCCGCAAAAAGGCTTGGGTGCGCTTGGCGGCAAGGCTCTGGGCAAAGTGCGCCTCATCCGCCAACAAGACGCAACCGGCAGGGGGGAGCTCCCTCGGCAAGCGTGCCCAGCTGTGCAGCTCCAGGGAGAGGCCCAGCGCGCAAGCCTCCTGCCGCCAGTGATGGTGCAACCCGGCGGGGGCCACCACCATCAAGCGACAATCGGCCAAGCGCACCATCGCCCGCGCCGCAGCCAGCGCGGTGAGGGTCTTGCCCAGACCCATCGCATCGGCAAGCACGGCCCCGCGGCGGGCCAACAACCACCGCGCCCCAGCCCGTTGATGGGCAAACAGCCGTCGACCGTCCTCCAAGGGATCTGCCAAGGTGGCAGCGGCCACCAGCCGTCCATGGGAGGGCAAGGGAGGCAGGGGCTGATCCAACCAAGCGCACCACTGTTGCAACTCGGGCGACAGGGGGAAACGCCCCTGCAGGGTTTGCCGCAACACCCCAGCCGCCTCAAGGGGAAACTGCCAACACCGTTCCCGGGCATGCCAGCGCCCCTCAGGCCGAAGCGCACTGAGCTGGGCAGAGGTGACAGGGTCAAACGGCAGAACAACCTCAATGAGGCCTGAGGCCCCGAGGCGCATCTGAAGAGGTTTGCCCGGGTGGGTGAGCAAACGAAGAAAGTGCAGTCAGCGACACATTGCCAGATGAAACAACACCGGCAAAATCTTTGCCAATCGGGACGCCGGCATGTTGGCCAGGGATGGTGTTTTCCTGGAAGACCTCTGCCCTAAATCCCATGCGCGACGTTGGCGTCGCTCCCTGCACCACCTCACGGGACGCTGTTGCCTCTACTGCGGCCAACCATCCCAATCGATCGACCATGTGAGACCACAAAGCCTTGGCGGGCTGAGTGTGACCGAGAACTGTGTGCCCGCGTGCCTCAGTTGCAATGGCAGCAAGGGTGATAGCGAGGTGTTCTATTGGTATCGACGCCAGACGTTTTACGACCCACGCCGGGCCATGGCACTGAAAGCCTGGACGGAGGGCGACCTAAAGCTCGCCCAGCGCCTCCTCACCTGGAGCCGACAAGAGCAGGAGGCTGAAAGATCTGATCCACCTGAGCGGACCAAGCCTCACCAGACCCGACAGGCGAGCACGCCGCTGTGGCGCTGGCAGATCGCTTCCTGATCCTGGGGGCGCTCCGGCGCGACCACCGCGGCCACAGACACCAGGATGGCTGCCAGCACCAACGGAACTCCTGGACTGGCACCTCTGCGGAGGGCTGGTGCCCGGCGGGCGGCGGAGCTGATGCCCTGCGCAGGCATGCGGAGGCGGGAAGGGCGAGCCCGGGGAACCGGGCGATTGACCAGAATGGCGGGTAGCACAGCGGCCATGGAGCAACAGGGTGACGGGGACGACGAGCGAGGAATCCTCTAGTACAAACGTACTTAGTCCATGGTCGTCCGTCAAGCCCGAGAGGTTGGCGGGTCTCGGCCGCGTGCTCATCTTTGGAGGGGGCTACACCGGGCAGAGATTCGCCAGGGTGCTGGACGACCTGGGCGTGACCGTTTCCCTCACCCACCGCCAACCGGAGCCGCCCGCCTTCCTCAGCCCCGAGCACTGGCTGCGCTTCGATGCCGCAGCAGGAGCCCTGCCTGGGGAGGCGGACTTGGCAGGCACAACGCACGTGCTGGTGACGATCCCGCCAAGTGAAGCCGGGGACGACCCCGTGCTCACCCACCTGGGATCGCTGCTGCTGCAAACCGCTCCCACCTGGGTGGGCGTGCTCTCCACCACCGGCGTCTACGGAGACCACGGCGGCCGATGGGTGGATGAAGAGAGCGCCCTCCAGCCGGCCCTCGGGCGCAGTCGGGCCCGGCTGCTTTGGGAGCAGGCCTGGCGCAACAGCGGACTGCCGGTTCAGGTGTTTCGGCTGCCGGCGATTTACGGTCCTGGCCGCAGTCCCTTCGCGGCCCTCAAAGAGGGTCGGGCGCGCCTGATCCACAAGCCGGGTCAGGTGTTTTCCAGGATTCACGTGGATGACATCGTCGGAGCCCTCCTCCACTGCCTGACCCTGCCCAGCGCCGATCGGCCCGCCACGCTCAACCTGGCGGATGTCGACCCCTGTCCCTCCAGCGAGACCCTCAGCTACGCCGCCCACCTGGTGGGCTGCAAACTGCCGCCAGTGGAGCGTTTTGCCGATGTCGCCAGCACGATGAGTCCCATGGCCAGAAGCTTCTGGATGGAAAACCGCCGCGCCGACAGCCGCTTGCTGCGCGAACAGCTGGGGTACCGCCTGCGCTACCCCAGCTATCGGGAGGGCTACCGAGAGGGCTGCGCTTCCGACTGGGAACCAGGCTGCCCTTCCTTGAGGGATGGGATGTTGAGATCTTGACCCATCCGGCGCCAATCAACAATTAACCAGCCTTTCTGCAAACCGGTTCCAAGACCCAGCAGCAACAACCCCACTAGCAACCACCGGATCATGGGTGCCGCTCCCCAAGGAACCCCTCCATCGAAGCCCAGCCCCAGCCCCCTTGTCATCGCCCTGGGGGACCCTGCGGGCATTGGCCCGGAGGTGGTGCTCAAAGCCCTGGCCAAGCCGGAGGCGGCTGGTCGTCCCGTGACGCTTGTGGGTTGCCGTCGATGGCTGGAGCGCGCCTATGCGCATTTGCGCCCCCTCAGCGATGCCCCCCTGGCTGATCCTGCCAGCCTTGTGGTGGTGGACGTGCCCCTGGAGGAGCCGGTGACGCCAGGCCTGGGAACGGCTGCTTCTGGGGCCGCCAGTTTTGACTGGTTGACGCGCGCCTGGGAGCTTGTGCAGGCCGAAGAGGGCCGCGCTCTGGTGACGGGGCCCATCGCCAAGGCCGCCTGGCACGCAGCCGGTCACCGCTACCCCGGCCAAACGGAGCGGCTGGCGGAACTCTGCGGTGTTGCCCAGGCCTCCATGCTGTTCACCGCTCGGCCAGCCAGGGGATCCTGGCGCTTCAACACCCTGCTGGCCACCACCCACATCCCCTTGGCCCAGGTGCCCACAGCCTTGGGCAGGCAGTTGGTGAACCTGCAGCTGGAGCGACTTCTGAAGTTCTGCCAGCGCTTTCAGCCGAGGCCTCGGCTGGTGGTGGCGGGGCTCAATCCCCATGCCGGGGAATGCGGCGCCCTGGGCGATGAGGAGCAGGCCTGGCTGGAACCCTGCCTCAGGAGCTGGCAGGCCGACCATCCGGAGGCGCATCTGGAGGGTCCCCTGCCGCCGGACACCTGCTGGTTGGAAGCCGCCCGGGCCTGGCAAGGGGAGGATGGAGGCCCTGACGGGTTTCTGGCGCTCTATCACGACCAGGGGTTGATCCCGGTCAAGCTGCTGGCGTTTGAGCAGGCAGTGAACACCACCCTGGGGCTTCCCTTCCTGCGCACCTCCCCCGACCATGGGACCGCTTTTGCGATTGCCGGGCTGGGGGTGGCCCGCAGCACGAGCATGAGCGCCGCCCTGGAGACGGCCTGGGAGCTGGGCTAATTGGGCCGGATGCGCATCAACACCTGCCCGAATTCGACAGGCGTGCCACTCTCCACCAGGATTTCCACCACCTCACCCGCCACATCGGCCTCCAACTCATTCATGAGCTTCATCGCTTCAAGAATGCAAACGGTCTGACCCGGCTTGATGCGAGTGCCCAACTCCACGAAGGGCGGTTCGCCAGGGGCGGGCGAGCGGTAAAACGTCCCGACCATGGGAGCGGTGATGGCCTGAAGATCACTGCGGCTGGCTACGGCGGCCGGCGGAGCGGATGGAGGAGATGGAGCGGCCTCGGGCGGGGCGGCTGCGGGGATGGCCGCCACCACCGGAGGGGCGGCTGCCGAGAGCGTGACAGGAAGATTGCGCCGCACTTCCAAGCGGAAATCCTCCCCTTCGAGCCGAAACTCTTGGATGTCGCTCTTGCTGAGCTGCTCGAGGAGATCGCGCAATTGCTGATGGTCAAGTTGCATGGCCATCAGGACTCCCTGCCCAGGTAGGAGTCGGAACGGGTGTCGACCTTGATTTTGTCACCAATCGAGATGAACAGGGGCACCATCACCTGGGCCCCGGTTTCCAGGATGGCCGGCTTGGTGCCGCCGGTGGCCGTATCCCCCTTGACGCCGGGATCGGTCTGGGTGATGGCCAAGATCACGGAGTTGGGCAGCTCCACCTCCAGCGGCTTGTCGTTGTGGGTGATCACCGTCACCTCCATGCCTTCCTTGAGGTATTTGCGCTGGGCACCGATGTCATCGGCGGTGAGACGGGTTTCTTCGTAGGTGCCCATGTCCATGAACACATAGTCATCACCTTCCATGTAGGTGTGCTGAAGGGTGGCTTTTTGCAGCAGGGCCTGGGGAACGGTTTCCCCGGCGCGAAAGGTGCGCTCCACCACGTTGCCGGATTGCACCGACTTCAGCTTGGTGCGCACGAAGGCCGAGCCCTTACCGGGTTTGACATGTAGAAACTCGACAACCCGCCAGACTTGTCCGTCGAGCTCGATCGTGGAGCCCGTGCGAAAGTCGTTGCTTGAAATCATGGCGGCGCCACGGATCGGCGGATTGTACGTCTGGCTACCTGACCATCCGCGTGGGCCGCTCTGCCCCAGCCCCGGTGAGCTGTGCCAAAGTCCGTTCAGCGACAGCACAGGCATGGTGTCTGGACCCTCCTTCTGGCCCTTCCGCTGCGCTTGGGCCCCTCCCCTGCGCAGGGTGTGGGGGAGCCTCCTTCCAGGCTTCCTGGTGGTGCTGCTCACCTTGCTGCCCAGTGCTCCGGCGGCCTGGGCCTACCTGCCGAAGGGGAACGCCGTCACGGATCCAGAGGCGCTGTTGCGCAACGCCCTGCCCATCCGCCAGCCCAATCTCCAAGAGTTGCAACACCGGCTCGAGGACACCAGCGATGACCTCAGGTCCAAGCGATGGAACGCCCTGACATCGGCCGTGCGGCGCTGCCAGTCGCTCCTCTCGAGCGATCGGGCGAAGATGCTCGCCGCCTTTTCTGCGGATCAGCAGGAGGTGGCCGAAGCGAAATTCACCAGCCTGGAAGGACATCTGCAGGAGCTGGCTGCCGCGGCTGAAGCCCAAAACCGCGACAGCTTCCTGACCGCCCGACGGGCGGCCCTCAGCGACATCGGCAGCGCCGAGGCCCTCCTGGTGGGCGCCTTCCCCTTCACCATTCCCAGCGACTACGACAGCCTGCCTCGGCTGCTCGGCAGGGCCACCATTGAGCTGCGCACCAGCAAGGGCACCCTGTTGGTGGTGGTGGACGGTTACAACGCGCCCCTCACGGCCGGCGCCTTCGTGGATCTGGTGAAACGGGGCTTCTACGACGGACTGCCCTTCAACCGGGCTGAAGATTTCTATGTGTTGCAAACCGGCGATCCCCAAGGCCCCGCCGATGGCTTCATCGATCCGGCCAGCAAAAAAGAGCGGCACGTGCCCCTGGAGATCCGCGTCGCCGACCAGGCCGTGCCCTACTACAACCAAACCTTCGAAGACCTGGGGATCTACAAGGCGGAGCCCGTGCTGCCCTTCAATGCCAAAGGCACCTTGGGGTGGGCTCACTCCGATGAAGCTCTCGACGATGGCAGTTCGCAATTCTTCCTCTTCCTCTCTGAACCGGAACTGACACCCGCAGGGCTGAACCTGATCGATGGCCGCTATGCCGCCTTCGGCTACGTGGTGGATGGCCTGGAGGTGCTCGATGAGCTCAGCGCGGACGAGAAGATCCTCAGCGCCAAGGTGATCGAAGGGGCAGACAACCTCAGAGCCCATGGGTGAGGGGCTCACCCTGGCTGAGCTGGGGGAATGGGAGCTGATCCGGCGGCTGGGGGCCTTCGCCCCACCGGGCCAATTCGCCGACGATGGGGCGCTGCTCAGGTTGAGCGGCGACCCATCGCTGGTGGTGAATACCGATGTGCTCGTAGAGGGCCTCCATTTCAGTGACGCCACCACGGAGGCGGCGGATGTGGGATGGCGCGCGGCGGTGGCCAACCTCTCCGATCTGGCGGCGATGGGGTGCACGGAGGTGCTGGGCCTCACGGTGGGCCTGGTGGCGCCGGCCTCCACCCCTTGGGCCTGGGTGGAGGGGGTGTATGGCGGGCTGGCTGGAGCCCTGGCCACCTACGGCGGCGTTCTCCTCGGGGGCGATTGCAGCGGCGGCGGCCAGCGCCTCCTTTCAATCACGGCCATCGGGCGGTTGGCAGCAGGGGGGCAGCAGGAGCCGGCGGGCCCGATTCGCCGGAGCGATGGCCGCCCCGGCGACTGGCTTGTGAGCAGCGGACCCCACGGCCTGAGCCGGCTGGGATTGGCCTTGCTGCTGGCCCCCAGCGGCCCCCTCGCCGCTCAGGCCGATCAGGAGTTGCGGGAGCGGGCCATCCAGGC
>JAYKHK010000082.1:0-10095 GCA_035284785.1 Cyanobacteriota bacterium
GGTGAGCACTTGATTGTAGGCCTGACGGGCCTCGTCCAATTTGTCCTGCTTCTCAAGTGCAAAAGCCAGGTTGTTGAGGGCCACTGGATAATCCGGCTTCGCTTTGATCGCCGAGCGGTAGTGACGTATCGCGGCGGGATATTTGCTTTGGGCAGCCAAAGCAAATCCCATGGCGTTTTCCATCAGGGCTAGCGCTTCCGCAGGCGCTTTTTCGAGCTCGGATTGCTTCAGGGCTGCTTTAAGCGTATCTGTTGCCTGGCCGTAAAGTCGCTTTCGCAGTTGCACTGAGGCCAACTCATACAGGCTGGCCGCATCCATGGAGGCGCTGTCTAGTTTTTTATCGTTTCCCAGGCGAGACAGGGTGAGCTCGTCAGCGCGCACCCTGAGGATCTGTCTGGCCACTGCCACTGCGGCGATGGCCAGAAGCCCGATCAGGCCAAGCAGATAGGCGTCGGGCAGCATGTCGACCATCGGTGAATGTCCGCCGTCAGTGGGTGGCGGTGGTCACCACGGTGGTGAAGGCGGCAGGGTCAACAATGGCCAGTTGGGCCAACATTTTTCTGTTCAGACGAATCTCAGCCTTTTTCATGCCGCCGATCAGCCGGCTGTAGGTGGTCTGATTTTGTCTGGCTGCTGCGTTGATGCGTGCGATCCAGAGACGACGGAAGTCGCGCTTGCGGCGGCGCCGGTCGCGATAGGAGTTGCAGAGGGCTTTCATCACCCTCTGGTTGGCGGTGCGGAACAGGCTGCCGCTGCTGCCACGGAAGCCCCGGGCTAGGCGAAGAATCTTGTTGCGGCGCTTCCGGGCGACGTTGCCTCTTTTGACGCGGGTCATGAATCAGTGGGGATAACGGTGGGGAAGAAGGGCTGCACCAGTGGCAAACCGGCTCAGGCGTAGGGGAGCATCAGGGCCACATTGTCACTGTCCCGCTCATCCACTACAGCCATGGTGCCCAGATAGCGCTTGCGCTTGGGGCTCTTGTGATCGAGTAGATGGTTACGGAACGCACGTCGGCGCACAAACTTGCCGCTGCCTGTGGCCCGAAATCGCTTGGCGGCTGCTTTGCGGGTTTTCAGCTTTGGCATCTCAAGGCCACGTACACAAACGAGCACCCTACGACGTCGCTCCACCCCTTTCCAAGTCATCCGCCGATGCTCACCTCCGATCACCCCCGTTCTGGTGCCAACAGCCCCGCGGCCTTCCGGCTGCGCTGGCAGCCCTGGCTGCTGGGATCCCTGCTGCTCCTCAGCGGCGGCTGTCAGGCCTCCGATCGGACATCGCTGCACTGGCCTGTCGTCGCCCCCCCTCCGTTGCAATCGGATCAGCCCGTCCTTTGGGTGGCTCTGGCGGCCAGGCTGGGTCCTGGAGGGTCGAAGGAGGGGGGCGCCCCAGCGGAGCAAGCCGCACCGCTGCGGTTGCAGGCCGCCAGTGGCAGCCTCACCCTGGAGGATGGAGGCGGCCAGCGGTTGACGGCCCCCCTGATCACGTTGCATTGGCGTTGGGAGCCGTTGTCCGAGCCCATCACCATGCGTCGCCGGGTGTTGGGACCGTTCGCCAGTTACGAAAGTGCCGAAGCCGCGGCCAGACCATGGGCGGCCAGTGGTCTTCAGCCGCTGATTGCCAGACCGGTGGACTGGGAAGTGTGGGCCCCTGCCGAGGCGCCAGATCCGCCCGGCCAGCAGGCAAAGCTTGTGGAGCGCCTTGAAACGCGCCGTCTGCTGCTTGAGATTCGTCGTCCCCAGGGCGCGATGGTGTTGCAGGGTCCCATTCGCCTGCGGGCCCCAGGGGGCCTTGTCTGGGGGAACGGAACCTTCGCCGGGCCCTTCCGATTGCTCGCCGATGCCCATGGAGGCTGGACTCTTGTGGAGGAAGTTCCCCTGGAGCGCTATCTGGAGGGTGTTGTTCCCCATGAAATTGGTGCCGGTTCCCCAGCGGCGGCGTTAGCGGCCCAAGCTGTGCTCGCCCGCACCTGGGCCGTTCGGAACCGAGGGCGTTTCCAGGTGGATGGCTATCACCTCTGCGCCGACACCCAATGCCAGGTGTACAGCGATCCGAGCCACGCCAGCCCTGCAGTGAAGGGGGCAATCGCCAGCAGTCGCGGGCAAGTGGTCGTGGCCTCAGAGGAGCCCATCCATGCGGTGTATCACGCCAGCAACGGGGGTGTTGCTGCAGGATTTGAGGAAGCGTGGGATGTGGATCCCGTTCCCTACCTCCGGCCATTTGTTGATGGTGCTTCTGCCTTTGTCGCCCAGACGACCCTTCCCATCACGGCCGAGACGCTGCCGGCCCTGCTCCGCCAGAGCCAGGGCCCCTATGGCATGGATCATCCCCTCTTTCGCTGGCGGCGCACCCTCACCGCAGGGGCAATCAACTCCGCCCTTGGGGCCAGGGGGCTCTCGGTGGGGACTCCTCTCCGCCTGCAGGTGATGGAGCGTGGAACCAGCGGGCGAGTGGTCGCCCTGGAGATTGTGGGTAGCCAAGCAACGGTTGTGCTGCGTCGGGATGCGATTCGTCGCACCCTGCGCCAGCTGCCGAGCACCTTGTTCAGCCTCGCCCAACCGCAGTCAGGAACCTGGTTGATGGAAGGGGGAGGGTTTGGCCATGGCGTCGGCTTGTCGCAAGCCGGGGCGATCGACCTGGCGCGGAGAGGCTGGACCATGGAATCGATCCTCAAGCACTACTACCCCGGGACGGCCCTCAAGCCCCTGGGCGAGCTGGCACCGCCGCGCCCGGCCGGGGAGTGAAACGGGCAGGCCCCGATGGCTGCCAAGGCCTCCCATGCGTGGGATTAGGTTCTTGGCCCTTAGGATTCCTTCAGTGTGGGGATAGCAATGGGCGGCGGGAGCGCAGATCATCGCCGCCGCAAGGCTGCCTTGGTATTCCTGGCCTGTCTTGCCGCCGGAGCCCTCCCCCATTGGTTGGGCCCCCTGGCCAGGCTGCTGCCGGGCCTTGGCTTGGCCGCTCTGCTGGGCGGGTATTTGGGTCGCACAGTTGCTGTGCGGCCGCCATCCCCGGTCCTGCCGCCCCCATCGCTTGCAATGGACGCCGGGGGAGGGGGGGCAACACCGGCGGTTCCAGCGGAAGCCTTTCCCAGCGTCGATGTGGTGGTGGCTGCCCGGGACGAGGAGGCCGTCATTGGGTCGCTGGTGGAGCGCGTTCTTGCGGTGCGCTGGCCAGCTGATCGCTTGCAGCTCTGGGTTGTGGATGATGGCAGCGAGGATCGCACCCCCCTGCGCTTGGCTGAGCTTGAGGCTCGCCATCCCCAGCTGCACACCCTGCGCCGCAGCCGAGATTCTGGGGGCGGCAAGTCGGGCGCCCTCAACGCAGTGCTCAGTCACCTGCAGGGACGCTGGATGCTTGTGTTGGATGCGGACGCCGACCTGCTTCCCGATGTGCTCGAGCGAGTGATTCCCTTCGCTGAGAGCGGAGGCTGGGCGGCTGTTCAGCTGCGCAAAGCCGAGTCCAACATTGCTCAGAATTGGCTCACCCGAGCCCAGGCGATGGAAATGGCCTTTGATGCCTACATCCAGGAGGCACGGTTGGCTCGCGGCGGGGTTGCGGAGTTGCGGGGGAATGGCCAATTGCTGCGCCGCGACGCCGTGCAGCGAGCTGGTGGCTTCAATGAGGCCACGATCACGGATGACCTGGATCTCAGCTTTCGTTTCCTCTTGGCTGGTTTGCCCATTGGTGTCCTGTGGGACCCCCCCGTCAGCGAGGAGGCGGTCGCCACCCTTCCAGCGCTTTGGCGTCAGCGACAGCGCTGGGCAGAAGGCGGCTTCCAGCGGTTTCTTGACTATGCCGACCAGCTCTTTTCCCATCGGCTGAATGGGGCGCGGAAATGGGACTTGGCTTCATTCTTTCTGCTTCAGTATCTGTTGCCAGTGATTGTATGGGTGGATATTCTTGCGGGTTTGGTCACAAAAACCCTGCCCGGAATGTGGCCCTTCCCACTCGTTGTGCTCCTGCTTTCTGGATTTTCAATTGCCGCCGGTTGCAGCCGTGGTGGCGAGGGGCCTCCGATTCCAGCTGCCACGCCAGGCAATGTAATCTTGGCGATGGTTTATATGATGCATTGGTTTGTTGTGATTCCTTGGGTGATGCTAAAGATGGCCTTGCTCCCCAAGGTTTTGGTTTGGCAAAAAACGATCCACGCCGGCGCCGCCGCTGTTGCGCCATCCATCACTCCCTATTCGGAATTCGCTATGGAGGCTCCCGGCCAGGGCCTGGAGCTGGATGACGATGTCGTTGTTTCGACGGAGGGATGAGTCTTTTCGACAGGCCCTTTTGGCATGGTTGAGGTCATGAACAAATCGTGTGTTGTTGTCATTCCCATTTATACAATTGAGCTCACATGCTCGGAAAAGGCTGGCCTGCTTCATTGCATGGAGAGATTAAAAGATTACGACATATTCTTTCTTCATAAACAGTCGATCAAGCCGGCCAACATCTTTGAATCCCTTGCCTTGACAAAGGCTCAGGAACGGTGCTGTAGGTCTGGTGCTGTTGCCGATGAATGGTTGCATTCGACCCGCACCTACAGTTCATTGTTGTTTCAGGGCTGGTTCTATCGGATCTTTGAGGAATGGGACTACATGCTGATCTTCCAACAAGATGCATGGCTATTGGGTTCGGGGGGCGATCTGGCGTGGTGGATCGACAAGGGTTATACCTACATTGGTGCCCCCTGGACTGGCAATCTCGGCCCGGACACGCCTGATACGGGAGTGGGAAATGGCGGTTTTTCATTGCGACATGTTCGTGCAATGATTCGTATCTGTGAATCGGTCAGAACGTCTACTGTGCCAGTCTTCCGCTGGCGAAAACTAGCGTATCGAATGACACTCTTTCGGCGCTATCACCTTTTCCCGGTCTCCCAGTGGCCGGTCATTTTTTGCAAGCGTTTTGCTGTGTTCGTAGCAATGTCATTCGGCTGGAACAATACGTTGTCCTATTTCTCGAATGTTGTGGGAACGCAAGAAGACCACCTGATCTCTCTTTTTGCCCCGTTGGTTTTTCCCTGGATGCGCATCCCTACAATGGCGGAGGCAGCCGCCTTCTCGGTGGAGACCAATCCACGCGCAACCTGTGCCCACTATCAGGTGCAGCGCCCTTTTGGGTGCCATGCTTGGGCTAAGCATGATCCAGAGTTTTGGCTCGTCACCTATCCCGACGAGTTCAGCTCCCTTGCCGGTTGCGAGGGATAGTTGCTGTGCCTTATTTCATCGGCAAGAACAATTCAAATCAGCCGCTAATTAGTGTGGTAATGGCCACTCTTAATGCGGCTAAAGATCTGCCAAGATCACTTGGATCGCTTGCTGACCAGTGCTCTCGAGATTTTGAGGTTGTCCTGGTGGACGGAGACTCCGCCGACCCCACATGTGAGCAGGCCTTCAAGATCCTTGAGGCGGCAGGTATCCGCCATCGAATAGTTGTGTTGCCCGGATCTGGAATTTATGAGGCAATCAATCATGGCGTGGCTGAGGCCCAGGGGCAATGGATCTACATCATGGGCGCAGACGATCGCTTGATGTCAGCGGATGTGTTTGCTGCCATCACCCCATCATTGCTGGCCGCAAACCCTCGCACTCTTGTTGTCCACGGCGATGTTTGGATCGAGGATCCTGGTTACCGCTATGGGCAGCCCTGGGACCTGCCTCGCTTTCTGGATCGAAACATCAGCCATCAGTCGGCATTTTATCGTCGACGCAGCATTCAATCTCTGAGGATAAAGTATAATCCTGCCTATCCACTCTATGCCGACTGGGATTACAATATTAAATTGTTTGCCGCCGGCGAATTCCTGTATGTTCCCTTGCTGGTTGCCTCCTATGCCTGCACTGGGGCGTCCTCTCGCTCCCGCGACGAACGTTTTCTTGCAGACAAGGAGAAAAATGCTCGCAACTACTACGGTTGGCGTTCAATCTTTGTGATGCCACCACACCGTTTTGCCATGGCGAGCCCCCACAGCCCGCCTGGCTTGCTTTTTCGCCTCCAGTTTTTATTCAATCGCTCCATATGGGCGCTCAGGCGAGCCCTCCCATTTCAGGCCTCCCCGTGAGAATCCGTTGCAATGATTTCCCCGTTGAAAAACTCGGCCAGTGATCCCGTGGCCTCCTCAAGCAAGCGTTCATCCGCTTTTTTGGGGGGGGGCAATTCCATGCCGGGTAGACCTCTGTGGGCCGCAGGCGTATTGGTCTCCTGCACCTCGGCGGCGGGGTGAATGGGGGCTTCAGGGGCTGCGGGGAAGGGAGGGGCCTCGGCAACATCGTGCTCGGCTTCCTGAACCGGTGCCCCGGCCAAATCCGTGGCACGCGAACTCCCGGTGATGGCCGCCGCGGTTGGCAGCGGTGACGACCTGGCGCTGATCGATGCCATCCCCGGGGTGGGCTCCGGGCGTTCCTGGTTGCTCGCTTCCAGTTTGATCTGCCTAGCGCTGCCAAGGGTGGCCTCGATGGCCTTCTCAAGCAGCGGCAGTCGGCTCTGCACCATCGTGATCCAATTGCTGGTCACACACACCACCGCCCGATGCTCATCCAGTTGCCTGAGGTGGGCCTGTTGGGATAGCAGCATGCGCGTGGAGGGCAACTGCAGCCCCGCCAGGATCTGTTGCCAGACTTCACTCAAGCCCTGGGTTGCCACCGCGGGCTCCCGCGTTTGAGCCGTGTCTTCGGCTGTCTCTCGCGCAGGAGCGTGCTCGGCTGAGTTTGGCGTTGGAGAGGGTGGAGGTGTGCTCTCTGGCGGGGGCACCGCCAGGGGGCTGTTGTTGCTGATTCTTTTGCTGGCTGGAGAGGGGGCGAGGGTGGTGTCTGCCTCCCTCGGCAGGCGCGGCGCCAGGGGCTCAGCCAAAAGGCCCAGAAGGAGCACTTCCAGCCATAAACGAGGCTGAACGCTGTGGCGCAACTGTTGTTCACTGCCCTTGAGGCCAGCGTGCCATTGGAGCAGTTGGTCTTTGCCGATGGCCTGGGCAAGGGGTGGCAGTTTGCTCCACAGTTGCGGTGACACGCTGGTCAGCTCTAGCCGTTCCGGAGCTACCCCAGCCAACAGCAGATCTCGCAGCAGCCCCACCAGCCCTTGCAGCACGGCGTTGGGTTCACGGCCCCGTTCAAGCAGCTGACGACAGGTTTCCACCAGCTCCAGCGGGTCCCCTTCCGCCATGGCTTGGGCGAGGCTGAGCAATTCCTCTTCTGGTACAGCACCGATCAGATCCCACACTGCTGTGGGTTCGATTGGCGCTGGCAGCAAACTCAGCTGGTCGAGGAGGCTCTCAGCGTCACGCAGGCCGCCCGCAGCCCGCTGAGCCACCAGATGCAGGGCTTCAGGAGTGATGGCAATCTCCTCCTGCTCCGCGATCCAGGCCAGGTGGCTTTCCAGAGCTCCCAGGGGGATGCGCCGAAAATCAAAGCGCTGGCAGCGGGAAAGGATCGTGGGCAGCACCCGTTGGGGATCGGTGGTGGCCAGAACGAACACCACCCTTGGCGGGGGTTCCTCGAGGGTTTTCAGCAGAGCGTTGAAGGCCGCGGTGGAGAGCATGTGGCATTCGTCCACCACATACACCTTCCAACGGGCCTGAACCGGTGCAAAGCGGGACCGCTCGATCAGCTCGCGGATGTTGTCCACACCGGTGTTCGAGGCGGCATCGAGCTCAATCACGTCCAGGGCCGTGCCTGCCGCAACGGCGGTGCACAGCTCGCAGCGTCCGCAGGGATCGGCGGTGGGCCCCTCGCTGGCCAGGCAGTTCAACGACCTGGCCAGAATTCGGGCGCTAGAGGTTTTGCCAGTGCCCCTGGGACCGCTGAACAAATAAGCAGGGGCAATCCTGCCGCTCTTTAAGGCATTGGTGAGGGTGGCCGCGATGGCCTCTTGGCCAACGAGCTCGGCCAGGCGCTGGGGGCGGTACTTGTGGTGGAGGGGCTGGTAAGGGGGTGTCATGGTGTTCATTCACCCCCAGGTGCCCGGGTGAGAATGGGAAGACGGGCGTTGTTTAGAGAGTGAATGTGCAATGGCCTGGCGTTTGAATCTTGCGAGGCCTATGCGTCTGGCATGAATTGGACTTCCCTAGAAGGTGGTTTTTTTCATCAAGGTAAGAAGAGAAGGCCGACACCATTCTTGCGCCACCAAATTGAAAGACCCTTTAAAGCCATAAGCCGAGGCCCATCTATCGCTGCAAAAATATAGGGGAAATGTTTTCTCTGTGATGATGTTTACGTGGGTAGGATCTTGAAAGGCTTCACTGCATGGATAGGCGGGAGTATGGGAGTAGAAGAGGCCATCGGGTTTGAGAATGCGATGGATTTCGCTCATGAGGTTCACAAAGGGAAATGTGGTTCGTCCATCCACGACCGTAACTCTTGGTATGTGCTCAATGAAATCAAAGGCTGTTACATACTCAAAAGATTCGTCAGCAAATGGAATCTCTGACACACACAGATCGCAGCCAACGATACTCAAGTCTTCACTGGGGCGAATGTCTACCCCTCTTGATACTTCAGCGCCAAATGGGTTGCGAGGGGATGTGCCACATCCCAGATCCAATGAATGGGAATCTGGCTTAGAAATCAACCCATTGGCATGCTCCCTCAGGAATTCCTCTGTCGTCGGAAATCTTAAAGATGGGTCGTCGCGCTCTGGCTTCCAATGCTGCAGGCCAGGAAAGCCAATGGTTTTAAGTGAGTGGAGGAGAAAAGAATGGGTTGCCATTGAATGATGCCGCTAATGGTGATGCTTACGAATGTGGTTTTCCAGTGTAGAAATGCTAATCCGCACGTAGATTGACCACTAGGCCTCACCTAGGCTATCACTTGTTTCAGGATTTGCGAAAACCCTCTCGTGTCCGTTAATGGAAATAGCTAGCCCTACCAGCCTCTGGGAATTGACAATTAATTCAGATGCTGTTGCTAATGCCTACTGGGAGTCCTTGTCTTGTGTTCGATCTGCTACAATTAAGAGTTCCAGTTTTGCTTCCATCTCCTCTACCTCGCTGAGTTGATCGGCGATCTTTTGGGCCGCGAGTCGCAGGTGCATGAGTCGCTCATTTTTCGGATCCGCGTCTCCCCAACGCAAATCACTTCTGGCCAATTCCTCTTCTAATCTTTCTTGGAGCTTCAGCCGCATACTATCCAGCTGGCTCAAGGTTTTCAAGGCCAGTTCCCGGCCTTTTTCGAGGTGGCCTGGCTCCACAGTAATGCCATGGCGGAGCAGCATTCTGGCGCCGGTGAGCACCGCCGCTGGGATGAACTGACCCATGGCCAGGGCGCCCAGGCTGCCGGTGTGGAGCCAATCCTCCACTTGATTGCTGCGGTGCCGCCCGGTTTTGCACCAGTGGGCGAAATGCTCACAGTTGTTGAAGAGCAGGTTGTAGTTCTGCTCTCCCAGTCGGCCCATCGCCCGTTGCACTGTCACTCTGGCTGGCGAACAGCTTCCGGGTGGATAATCAACGGTACTCATGGCCAGTCCCCGGCTGAAGTCTTCTGTTGGGCTGCGTAAAATCTCACGACCCTCAAGGTAGTGTGCAACGGTCCCATCTCCCAGGTCGATGCCGTGGTGGTTGAACAGCCCGTGCTGGCGGGGGACCTGCAGATGGTCAGCTGCGGCCAAAGCAAAAATCTCAAGAACAGGCTCAGCATCGCGCGATTCGGTCGTGAGTAGAACGGCTTCGAGGTGGGGATTGCCGTTCAAGGCTTTCTGAGATCTACACTCTTAGGTGTGCCTGGGGTTTTTATGCATATAATCAACCACCAGATCTGTGGTTGGCCCCGTGAGGGTTTAGATGACATATGAAGTCCAATCTGCACGTTGCTATAGCCGGTAATTGTCAAGTTGAAGTGCTCGCATCTTGGCTCAAGCAAAGCTTGCCAGATGCACATGTCGAAACTCTGGCTCCTTACCACCTCCTTCAATCCAATCAGCAAGTTGAAGACTGGTTGACGTCCTGTGACAGTGCTGATGTTGTATTGGCCATGCCGGTCAAAACTGGTTTTCGCAACTTTGATTCTCTGGGCATTGAGATCTTTAAGATGCGCATGGGGGGGCGACTGCACTGTTTTCCAAACCTGCACTCAGATGCTTTCTTCCCCTTCTTTGGTTATGCCAAAAAT